>NZ_QBLR01000326.1:0-3682 GCF_003070835.1 Halanaerobium sp.
GTATAAGATAGATCCTCCTGAAAAACGGAGGATCTTATAAGGGAATAATACTCAGAAAATTTTAAAAACAAATTTAACGGGGGTTAAGTATAAATGAAAAATAAAGTTGAAAAACTGGATAAAGGAAATCCTGTTGCACTAATACCTTTATTTGTCTTTTTAGTCTTATATTTAGGAATGGGTATTTACTTCTCTATGCAGGGAGTGGAAATGGCATTTTATCAGTTTCCTGCTCCAATAGCTGCTCTAGTCGGAATTGTAGTTGCTTTCTTTATGGCTTCAGGTTCAATGGAAGAAAGAGTTTCATCTTTTGTTAAAGGTGCCGGAGAAAATAATGTTATTATAATGTGTATGATCTATCTGCTTGCTGGAGCTTTTTCAGCTGTTTCCCAAGCAGTAGGTGGAGTAGATGCAACTGTTAATTTAGGTCTTTCAATTATCCCATCTCAGTTTTTACTACCTGGGTTATTCTTAATAGCAGCTTTTATCGCAACTGCTATGGGTACTTCAATGGGAACAATTGGAGCTGTAGTTCCAATTGCTGTTGGTATTGCTTCTAAAGCTGCACTGCCATTACCATTAACTATCGGTGCTGTTATTGGTGGAGCGATGTTTGGTGATAACCTTTCTATTATCTCTGATACTACAATTGCTGCAACTCAGACCCAGGGTGTTGAGATGCGGGATAAGTTCAAAATGAACCTTTTAATTGTTTTGCCGGCTGCGATTCTTACTTTAGTATTCCTCTTTTTTGCAGGAGACACAGCAGTTCAGGCTTCACAATATTCTTTTGAAATTATTAAAGTAGTTCCCTATATTGCCGTTTTAGTCTTTGCCTTAATTGGTGTCAACGTTTTTATGGTTTTATTTGGTGGAATGCTTTTGTCAGGTTTAATTGGTATTATATTTGGTGATTTTACATTTATTGCAATGGCTCAAGAAGCATATGCTGGTTTTAATAGTATGACAGAGGTCTTCTTCTTATCCATGTTTGCCGGAGGTTTGGCAGCGATGATACGGAAAGAAGGCGGATTACAGTATCTAATTTATGCAATTTCCAGTCGGATTAAGAGCACCAAGGGTGCAGAACTTGGAATTGCTGCCTTAGTTAGTGTTACAGATGTTTGTACAGCAAATAATACTGTTGCTATTATCATTAGTGGACCACTTGCTAAAAATATAGCAATCGAAAATAATGTTGATTTACGACGTAGTGCTAGTCTTTTAGATATTTTTGCCTGTGTCTGGCAGGGAATAATTCCATATGGAGCTCAGATCTTATTAGCGGGTTCATTAGCTGAAATATCTCCGATCCAAATTATTCCTAATCTGCATTACAACTTCTTAGTTTTAATTGCGGGACTCTTAGCGATTTACTTCGCTTTCCCAAGTGCAGATAAACTTTTTGCTGAAAAAGCACCAGCACAGCAAAAAAATAGTGCATAATTAAAACTGATTCTCTAATAAAAAACATATAAATAAAAGATAACTGGAATAAAAATAGGTGGAGCGACAATTAGCTTCAGAAATTAGCTTAAATCATAATTTCTGGGCAAATTGGCTCCACCTTTTTAATGTTATAATTAAAAAAATTATTTAATTTCTTCTTTGTGTAAGAGCATTTCATCTAGACTGTCACCATCAACAACCATTGGGAACATTGTTTCCTCTTCTTCCATAATAAAGTCAAGTAGATAGGGCTTAGGACTATTGATAGCCTCTTCAATTGCTGGTCTTATATCTTCAACTTTTTCAATTCTGATTGCATTAAAGTTAGAAAAAGCTTCTGCTAACTTAACAAAATCTGGTATCATTTCTTCTGGACAATTTTCTCCTCCTGCAGAACAGTCTGGAGGACAGGAAACATCTTTTCTTAAACAGGTAGAGAAGTAATTTTTATCCTGATAAACTTCCTGCAGCTGTCTAATCATTCCCAGCTGTTTATTGTTGAAGATAACTATATTTACCGGTAGATTTTGTTTGGCAATTGTCGCCATATCCTGCATATTCATCATAAAACTGCCGTCACCAGCGATAGCTACAACTTTTTTATCTGGGTTGCCAAGTTGAGCTCCAATGGCAGCTGGAAAACCAAAGCCCATGGTACCTAAACCACCTGAAGAAATAAAAGATCTTGCCTCAGTATATTTATAATAATGGGCTGCCCACATCTGATGCTGTCCTACTTCGGCAGTAATAATTGTATTTGTTGGACTGATATTATAAATTTCTTCCATTACCTGGCGGTGGGTCAGCTTACCTTTTTTAGGCTGATAGGCCTTTTGATGATGCAGATCCCGCCACTCATTAATCTGCTGCAGCCACTCTGGGTGTTCATTTTCATTAATTTTTTTATTTAATTCTTCTAAAACAAATTTTACATCCCCTACAATTGGAATATCAATGTAGAGGCGTTTTCCAATTTCAGCAGGGTCAATATCAATGTGAATTATTTTAGCATTAGGGGCAAATTTATCAATTTTTCCGGTTACTCGATTGTCAAATCTTGCTCCAACTGCAATTATCAAATCAGCATTATGTATTGCCTTATTTGCCTGAGTTGTTCCGTGCAGGCCTAACATTCCCAGACTTAGAGGGCTTGTGCTGTCAAAAGAACCTAGCCCCATCATAGTTGTTGTAACAGGAATTCCACTCTTATTCGCTAGTTCTCTTAATTCCTGACTACCATTTGAGTTAATTACTCCCCCTCCAGCATAAATTACTGGATTTTTTGCAGTATTTATAGCTTCAGCTGCTTTTTTGATCTGAAGCCCATGTCCCTTTTTGGTCGGATTATATCCAGGCAAATAAACTTTATCTGGATATTCAAACTCTGCAGTCTGCATTAAAATATCTTTCGGCATATCAATTAAAACAGGGCCTGGTCTACCTGTTTGTGCAATGTAAAAAGCTTCTTTAATAGTTTGCGCAAGATCATTAATATCTTTAACTAAATAGTTATGTTTGGTTATTGGAGCAGTGACACCTCTAATATCTGCTTCCTGAAAAGCATCTGTCCCAATGGCAGACATCGGTACCTGGCCTGTAAAAGCAACAATCGGAATAGAGTCCATATTGGCTGTGGCCAGACCTGTAACCAAATTAGTACCTCCAGGGCCAGAAGTTGCTACACAAACTCCAGCTTTGCCGGTTGATCTAGCATAACCACCTGCGGCATGGATAGCTACCTGCTCATGGTAGGGCATTACAAATTTTATTTTTGATTTACGAAATTCTTCAAAAATCGGTAAAACGGCTCCTCCAGGGTATCCGAAAACTAATTCTACCTGCTCACGACTCAAAGACTCAATAAAGATTTCAGCACCTGATAGTTTTTTCATAATTTCAACTCCTCTTAATATTTAGATTATAATTTTTAAAAATATAAAAAACCCCTCATCGCAAATAACAGCTTAAATCTATTATTTGGGACGAGAGGTTTAATCACGTGGTACCACCCTAATTCACTATTAATGAAGTTAATAGCCTCAATAAGTACTTTTGAAAACAAAATAGTACTTCAGCACAGATAACGGATGCAAAACTTAGCCGATAAGACCTACTTGATTCAGCCTTACTGTTCAAGGATGAGAGTAATAATAAAATAGATACGGCTTCCACCAGATACCGATTCTCTGTCATCATATTTTTATTATTCATTTCCTATCATAACATTTTTAAT
>NZ_QBLR01000327.1:0-3676 GCF_003070835.1 Halanaerobium sp.
TAATAAGTCTAATTCGCAAAATATTATTTCAAGTTTAGATAAATCAAATACTAAAAGTATTCATCTTGACTCGAAAGTAATAACTTATAAAGATATTAACCCACTATCTACTGATATAGATAAGATTTACTTAAATAGTAATGCAATAATCACACCATATGCAAGAGAGATAGCAGAAAGAAAAGGGATGATAATATGTTTACAGCAAAAGTAGTTGGAAATGTGGTTGCAACCCAGAAAGATGAGTCTTTAAGGGGTTCTAAATTACTTGTTATAAAACCGCTTTTTGGAAAAGCAAAAAAAGAAGATTGTTTCGTTGCAATTGATATAGTTGGTGCAGGAGTTGGAGAAAGAGTCTTAGTTGCAAAAGGAAGTGCTGCGCGTAAAGCTGATCAGTTTTCAGATAGCCCAATTGATATGGCTATAGTTGGTATTATTGATGATATAGAGCTGGATGAAAGTGAGTTTTAGGGAGGTGTAGAAATGTCGATAGCAACTAAACGGGGAGACAAAGGAAATACCAGTCTTTTAAGTGGAGAAAGAATAAAAAAATCCGATCCACAGGTTGAAGCCTATGGAGCTGTCGATGAATTAAACTCGTATCTTGGTTTAATTCGTTCTAAAAGTAAATATTCAGATCTTAATGCTGTAATTTATAAGATACAAAAAGATTTATTTATAGCTGCAGCGGAATTAGCCTCTCTTTCTAAAAAACCTAAAGAACAAATTTCTGATAACCATTTGAATTATATTGAAGAAAAGTTAGATTTATATCAGGAAAAATTTGAATTTAAAGGGTTCACTGTACCTGGAGAAAGTGAAATAGGGAGTTTGTTTGATATAAGCAGAACCATATGTCGAAAGGTTGAAAGAAGAATGGTTGCAGCCGAAGGTGAAGATTTATTTTATTCAAATACTTTAAAGAGTTATATTAATAGGCTTTCTGATTTATTATATATCATGGCTAGAGTTTCTGATGACAGAAATTTAGTTGAACAGATTACGGAGAAGGTTTTAAAAGTTTTAGCCCTAAAAGGTGATAAAAATGAAAATTAACTTAAAAATAGCAGAAAATATAGCTAATAAATGTTTTGAAAAAGCAAAAGAGATTAATGTGCCTATGTCAATAGCTATTGTTGGAAATGATGGACGGCTTATTCATTTTAAAAGAATGGATGGTGCACTTCCAATTAGTATAGACTTAGCACCTGCTAAAGCTTATTCAGCTTACTCTTTAAGGATGACTACAGAAAAGTTGAAAACTTTAACTGAACCTGGGGAAATGTTGTATGGTCTTGATAAAAGTTGTGAAAATATAGTTATTTTTGGTGGAGGTATACCATTAAAATTCAATAGTGAAGTGATTGGTGCAGTTGGGGTCAGCGGAGGTAGTGTTCAAGAAGATATTAAAGTGGCTGATTCTGGAGTTAACTTTTTTGAAAATAGATATACAACTAATTGATTTAAGTAAAGGGGGAATAAAATTGGAAATTAAAAAAGACGAATTAAACAAAATTGTAAATCAAGTAATTAGTTCATTAAACAAGCAGCAAGATAAGAATATAGAGCTTAACCAAAAAAATAACGGTATATTTACTAAGATGGATGATGCAATTTCAGCAGCTATCAAAGCACAAGAGTGTCTGCAGTTAAACTATTCTATTGAGGATAGAGAACAAATTATTAAATCTATGCGTGAAGCTGCCTCTAAGTATGTAGAAAAAATGTCAGAGATGACTGTCAAAGAAACAGAAATGGGGCGTGTTGAAGATAAAATAATTAAAAATAATTTAGCGATTAATAAAACTCCTGGAACAGAAGATTTAAGAACTGAAGCCTACAGTGGTAAGAAGGGTTTAACTATTGTAGAAGAAGCACCTTTTGGTGTGATATGTGCAATTGCACCTGTAACAAATCCAACTGAAACTATTATTTCAAATGCTATTTCCATGATTGCAGGTTGTAATGGAGTAGTTTTTAACAGCCATCCAGGTGCCAAAAATGTTTCTAAGTTTATTATTGAAATATTAAATAAAGCAGTTGTAGATGCTGGTGGTCCAGAAAACTTATTAACTGCTGTCAATGAGCCTACTCTTCAAACAGTTGAAAGCTGTATGAAAGACGAGAGGATTGCAATGATTGTTGCAACTGGTGGACCAGGAGTAGTAAATGCAGCCCTATCTTCAGGTAAAAAAGCTATTGGAGCTGGAGCTGGAAACCCACCAGTTTTAGTAGATGATACTGTGGATTTAAAAAGAGTGGCAAAAGATATAATAAATGGGGCCAGTTTTGATAATAATTTACCATGTACTTCAGAAAAAGCAATTGTAGCTTTAGATAGTATTGCTGATTCTTTGCTAGAAGCCATGACAAATGAAAATGCACAATTAGTACATGATATAAAGGCTTTAGAAAGAGTAATATTAAATGAAGACGGTTCAATAAATAAAGATTTAGTTGGTAAAGATGCAGCATATATATTAAATGAAGCTGGACTTAAAGCTAAAAACCAAGATCTGCGTTTAGTTGTAGTAGATGTAGATTTAAAGCATCCATTTGTTCAAAAAGAACAACTGATGCCGGTTATTCCTTTAGTTAGAGCAAAAGATTTTAATGAGGCCATGGAAATGGGAGTTGATATTGAAGAAGGAAATCGACATACTGCTATGATTCATTCTAAAAACGTTGATAATTTAACAAAATTTGCTAAAAAAATTGAAACAACTATTTATGTGAAAAATGCTCCTTCATATGCTGGTATTGGAGCAGGTGGAGAAGGTTATGCCACTTTTACTATTGCTGGTCCTACTGGAGAAGGACTAACTTCTGCTAGAAGCTTTACACGTAAAAGACGATGTGTTTTAGTAGATGGTTTCTCAATTATATAAATTCTTAATTGTTTATTGAGAGGAGTTTTAATATGAGTTTAATTGATGATATATATCAAGCAGGAGTTGTAGGAGCCGGTGGAGCCGGTTTTCCTACGCATGTTAAGTATAATTGTCAAGCAGAATATTTAATAATTAATGGAGCAGAGTGTGAGCCTTTATTAATGACTGATAAATATCTTATGCGTAATTTTACTGAAGAAATATTGGATGCTGTCCATATAGTAGCTGAAAATATTAAAGCAGAAAAAATAGTATTTGCATTAAAAAAGAAATATAAAGATGAAATAGCCTGTTTGCAAGAAATAAGTAAAAAAAAGAATTACAATATCGAGTTTTTTTTAATGGAAAGTTTTTATCCTGCAGGTGATGAACAAATTATGGTTTATGAAATAACTGGCAGGACTGTGCCTGAAGGTGGGATACCAATAGATGTCGGTGCAGTTGTGACAAATGTAGGAACATTAAAAAACACTTATTTTGCTTTAGAAAAAAAACCAGTTACAGATAAGTATGTTTCTGTTTTAGGTGAAGTAAATAACCCTAGTATTATTAAAGTACCTATTGGAACTCCAGTAAAAAAATGTATAGAAATTGTTGGGGGAAACAGGATAGAAGAATATTCAGTTATTCTTGGCGGACCTATGATGGGTAAGAATTATGGTCAAAAAGAAGTAGAAGAGGTTGCTATAACTAAAAGAGATGGTGCTGTTATAGTTGTTCCTAAAGATCATTTTATTATTAAAAGAAATAAACAGAGTATAGAACATATAAAAAACCAGGCAAAA
>NZ_QBLR01000328.1:0-3672 GCF_003070835.1 Halanaerobium sp.
CTCTTCTAATGATTCATCACTAATTATTAAATAATCAATAGTATTATTTTCAAGATAGTTCATTAAACTTTCATAGTCTGCAGAACTAAGATGAATGTTGGCTTTATGATTATAAAAAGAAGCTTTGTCTTTTCCATTATTCAGACTGCCATCTTTTGAAAATAATTTTGTGAATAAAGAATTACTGGTGCCGCTGGTAAATAGTAATTCTTTATTTTCCCCAATCAATTCTAATAATATTTCTGCCAACTGTGCCTCTGAGTTATAATATAATTTGCTTTTATTTAAATTTTCATTTTTTGATTCTAAAAATCTAAAATAACTATTTTTTTCAGCGTAAGTTTGTTTAAAACTTCGTCCTTTAAATTCTGAATAAAACCGATCAAAAATTAAGTCCCAGGCATACTCTTCTAAAAATTCTTCTCCGTGCTCTGGGCCACTAAAATCAATAGTCTTTTGAGAAGATAAAGAGGGCTTAGAGGTTAAAATCCTCAGCCTTTGATCATCACTAGTGTTTTTTAGAGCAGCAGCAGGAGCAATATAACTCCCACTACCCTCTTTTTTATAAATTAAGTTTTCAGCTGCCAGCAGATCATAAGCTTTAACAACAGTCTCTGCATTTACACTGAGGCGGGAAGCAAGCTTTCTTATTGATGGCATCTTAGTATCTGGGGTGTATTTATCTGCCAGAATTTCTGCCCTAATTGCTTCATAGATCTGAGTATATAAATTTTCACTGCCATCTCTTTCTAGTTCAATATCAAACATTTAACTTCCCTCCAGTATAGTTTTAATTAAAAATCTTAATTCTATTTAAAATAATATCTTCTTCCACAAAATTAAACTAAGCTGTTTCGTTTTTTCTTTTGAAAAATTTTATTAATTCATGTCCAACTAAGAAAACAGCTCCAGCAGCTATAACTCTCAGCCAGTCAATTATGGTAACTCCAGCAAAGCCAAGAAAGCCATTGATTGGAGTATAAATAATCAATAAAACCATAGCAATTGAAATTAGAATTGAATAAAGCATCTTTTTATTGCTGAAGAAGTTCTTATTAAAAATACTTTCGTATTCATATCTACGGGACATAATATTAACCCACTGAGAAAAGGCAATTGTTAAAAACGAAATTGTTGTTGCCCTTGCATAAAGCTGGGTCCCTTCCCTGACTGCTGCTGCCTGATCATTAATAAATAAATAGAAGTTAGTAAAGGCAAGCCCACCCATTAAAAGAGCAAGAAACATTATTTCACTAAAACTGTTTTTATTAACAATATGCTCATCCTGTTCTCTCGGCGGTGATTTCATTAAATGTTCAGAAGCCGGATCAAAAGTCAGTGCTGTTAGGGGCAGAATTTCAGCTAAAAGGTCAATCGAAAGTATCTGAATAGCTAAAATTGGTATCGGTGTTCCAAGTAGTGCAGCTGCTAAAAGCCCTAAGAGCACTATTGTTAGTTCTGCTCCATTTGTTGTCAGAGAAGCAATTACTGTTTTCTTTAAATTATTATAAATTGTTCTTCCTTCTTTGATTGCGTATACTAAAGTTGGATAGCTGTCATCAAGCAAAATTAATTCTGAGGCCTCTTTTGAAACATCTGTCCCCATCTGGCCCATTGCTACACCAATATGAGCACTCTTTAAAGCAGGAGCATCATTGACTCCATCACCGGTAACAGCTACAATTTTTTGCTGTTCTTTTAAGTTTTTAACGATTCTCAATTTATCCTCTGGAGAAACACGAGAGAAAATTAAAGACTCATTTGCTTCCATAGTTTCACGCAGTTTTTTTTCGCTCATTGACTCTAGATCTTCACTAGTAAATACAGGTACATCCTCATCATTAACAGAAAGGCTAATTTCTTTACCAACTGCCTGGGCAGTAATTGCATGATCCCCAGTCATAATATAAGTATCTATATGAGCATCATGTGACTCCTGAATAGCCTCCTTTACCCCTTCTTTAGGAGGGTCAATCATTGCTACCAGACCTAAGAAGATAACATCCTTTTCAATTTCTTCTAAAACATAATCAGTCTCATTATCTTCCAGCTTACGGTAAGCTATTGCCAGAACCCGCATTGCATTTTTGGAATATTTTTCATTTAATTTATTTAATCTCTGCTTATCTTCCTCTGTAATTTCTACAACTTCTCCATCTTTAAGAATATGCTTTGAAATAGAAAGCACACTCCCCAAAGCACCCTTCATCTTAAGATAATTTCCGTCTTCAAATTCTCTAATTGAACTCATTCTTTTACGATCTGAGTCAAAGCTGAACTCGTGTAATTCCGGGTTGTCTTCATCTTCTGTTGGTGAGCGGGTACCAAGTTTGGTCGAAAGAGTAATTAAAGCTGCTTCAGTTGGATCACCAATAGCATACCAGCCAGGATGATCTTCATCTGGTTCATGAATCTCGGCATTAGAGGCCATTGTTGCAGCATCAAAAATAATTTCCATTTCTGCAATTTCAGCTTCTGTCAGCGGCTCACCATCATCTCCTAAAATTTTACCTTCCGGTTCATAACCAAGACCTGTTATTTCGTATTCTCTACCGTCGAAATATACTTTTTTAACTGTCATTTCATTTTTAGTCAGAGTTCCTGTTTTATCAGTACAGATTACATTTGTTGATCCTAATGTTTCAGCAGAAGAAAGTTTCTTAACCACTGCATTTTTTTCTGCCAGACGGTCAACCCCCTGTGATAAAGCGACTGTGACCTGCATTGGTAAGGCCTGAGGTACAACCGCAACTGCAATTCCCAAAGCATAAATCAAAGCAAAGTCAAGTCCATAACCCTGATAAATACTGACTCCAAATAAAGCCAGGGCTATTATAACTGCAAAAGTTGCAATTTTATTGGCTACCGACTGCAGCTCAGACTGCAGAGGAGATTTAGATTTATCCTCCTCTTGAGTCATCGAAGCAATTTTACCCATTTCAGTTTCCATTCCGGTTCTTACAACTACTCCCTTAGCTGATCCAGAGGCAACTGTTGTTCCTAAATAAGCCATATTATCTCTATCTGCAAGAGGTCTCTCTTCTTCAATATGATTTGACTGCTTCTCCTGCGGCATTGATTCACCGGTCAGCGAAACATCATTCGTCCTTAAGTTAAATGATTCAATTATCCTTAAATCAGCCGGAATTTTATCTCCTTCTTCCAGACTGACAATATCTCCAACAACAAGTTCTTCCTGAGCAATTTCTCCAATCTGGTCATCTCTAATCACTTTGGAAGGAGATTTGACCAATTTATTTAAAGAATCCATAATTTTTTCAGCTTTAAATTCCTGCCGGAAACCTATTACTGAGTTTATTACCGCAATGATAACCATAATAGTCCCATCACGGTAACTGCCAATTATAAAGGACATGACAGCTGCAACTAAAAGCAAAATCACCAGTACATCTTTAAATTGTTCAAAAAAGATCGCTACTAAAGATTTTTTTGCTTTTGCTTCCAGAACATTCTTCCCATTTTTTTTAAGTCTTTTTGCAGCTTCAGAAGAACTTAGACCTTTTTTCGAAGTCTCTAATTTTTCAAGAATTTCTGTTCCCTTTTGTCTATAAAATTCTTTTTCTGTCATATAAACACCCCATTTTGTATTATTTTAGTATTTAATAACAATAATAACATTTTTAAAATTAATTTAAAGTTACTGTTTTACAC
>NZ_QBLR01000329.1:0-3663 GCF_003070835.1 Halanaerobium sp.
CTTTATCTAGGTATGATTATGATCTATTATGGAGGAATCAAAGCTCTTGAAGAAAAGAATTATAAGTTGGTTTTAGCCTATAGTTCTATTAGTCAGTTTGGTTTTATCACACTTGCTATAGGCAGTGGAAATATTTTTGGATATTATGGCGCAATATTACACATTATTGCTCATGCTTTTGCTAAATCAACTTTATTTAATAGTGCAGGTGATTGGATTAAAGAGTTTGATTCAACTTCAATTTTTGAATTTAAATGCTGTGGATTAAGACAAAAAACAAATACATTTAGTACTATTTTATCATTTCTTTCTTTGATGGCCTTCCCATTTTTTATTGGTTATAATAGCAAACATTTAATAAAATATTCTTTAAGCTCAATCCCTATGTTTGAATTTCTACTTCATTTAGGAAAGCAATTTGATTTTCATTATTTGAGAGGTTTTTTCACAACTTCAATCTATTTAATTATTGCCTATTTAATCTGTTTTCCAATTATGTCTAGAATAAATGAGATCTAATCTACGTGAATTTTACTTATTAAAATGAACAAAATGTCCTTAGGACAATCCGTAATACAGTAAGGTTAAATTTTGTTGATAGCGGAAATTATGAAACTATAAATATTATCCATAACAAACCATTAGGTATAATCTCCTAGCTAATAAAAAACCTCCTCAAAAAGGAGATTTCACATTATGAATCTATATTTTTTTATCAAATGGTGCCGAAGGTGGGACTCGAACCCACACGTCCGTGAGGACAACGGATTTTGAATCCGTCGCGTCTGCCAATTCCACCACTTCGGCATCAACATTATCTATTTTAACACAGAAAATTGTTAAAAGCAAGAATTAAAAACTTCTAAATATCTATTATAAATTTTTAAAAAAGAAGAAAATAAGACCCTAAAAGGAGAATTTTATTTATGAAAGTTGATCTTATCATTGCAGGTGCTGGACCTGCAGGACTTTTTGCCGCAATTCAGGCAGCAGAAGATAATAAAAACAAAGATATATTAATTTTAGAAAAAAATCATAGTGCCGGAAAAAAACTATTAATAAGTGGTTCTGGCCAGTGTAATTTAACTCATGCGGGTAATATAGCTAATTTCTTTAACCACTATGGTGATAATTTTAATTTTTTGTTAGGACCGTTATATACCTTTGACAATAAAATGTTGATGAATTTCTTTAAACATAGAGGTATAAAATTTAGAAAGGCACGGGGAGGAAAAATATTTCCTGCCTCTAATAAAGCATCAGATATATTAGATGTTTTATTAAAAGAATGTAATAAAAAAAATATAAAAATAAAGTATAATGAAGAGGTAAAAAAAGTTAATTATAATAATAATTCAAATAAATTTGAAATAACAACATCTAATAATTATTATAGCAGTAAATTTTTCTTATTGACAACTGGTGGTAAATCCTTTCCAAAAACCGGCTCAACAGGCGATGGATTTGAAATTGCTGCTGATTTAGGTCATAAAATTATTGAACCTCGTCCAGCTCTTGCGCCTGTAATTATAAAAAATTATAAATTTAAAATGCTGAGTGGGATTTCATTAAGGAATAAAGAAATTTCATTGTTTAGAGATAATAACCTACTGAAAAGTTGGAGTGGTGATTTGCTTTTAACTCATAGAGGGCTTTCTGGCCCCGGAATAATTAACTATTCTAGATATATCAGAAGTGGTGATATAATAAAAGTGAAATTGCTTAATTATAATAAAAATGAATTAGAAAATAATCTTATTAAAAAAATTGAAAGAGAAGGGAAACTTAATTTACTAAATCTTTTAATAAAATATCCTTTAGCTCAAAGATTGATCGAAA
Source organism: Halanaerobium sp. (assembly GCF_003070835.1). Lineage (NCBI taxonomy): Bacteria > Bacillati > Bacillota > Clostridia > Halanaerobiales > Halanaerobiaceae > Halanaerobium > Halanaerobium sp. The sequence continues at coordinate 1,840 of NZ_QBLR01000329.1, forward strand.
AAATTCTTGAAATTGCTAAAATCGATGGAAGTATAAATGCAGCTCATCTAAATAAAAAAGAAAGAAAAGAAATCATTGAACATTTTTCTAGTTTAGAATTTAAAGTAAAGAAATTAGCAGGCTTTCATCAATCTATGGTAACAAAAGGTGGAATTGATTTAAAAGAAATTAACCCTCAAAATATGGAGTCAAGAATAATTAATAATTTTTTTGCAGCTGGTGAAGTTTTAGATATTGATGGAGATACAGGCGGCTATAATCTGCAGGCAGCCTTTTCTACTGCTTATCTAGCTGGAATTGAAATTTCAGAGCGTTTAAAAAGATAAAGACTGCCTGGAAAATTCAGGCAGTCTTTTTGAATCTAAGATTTTAGTATCTATAAATTGCCAGAATATCGTTTTCTTCTGGCATTTCATTCTTTTCTATTGAATAAACTGAGCCACCATTTTTTATTGTTTCAACTGCAGCATAATTATAAAGATCATAATCCTTGGTATTCTCCATCAGCTTAACTTCATTTTCATCTTCTACAAAAACTCCAGCTTTTTCAGCTAATTTATTTAAAACCAGAGTATCAACCTTTCCATAATGAGCTGCTTCAACAATCTTCTCTAAGTCAGCTGAACTTTTATCAGTCGATTTTAATTCCATATATCTTTCTTTTATATCCTCTAAATAATCATGAATATGGGAACCAATAATTTCCCAACTCTTTTCTCGAAGCTCTTTATTATTCATTTGTTTAGCATTACCGCTTAAATGTTCATCTAAAAGACCTTGATAACTATTAATATTTTTATAAAGAGAAAATACACTATCATCTGCAGCAACAATTAAATGATTTTTCTTATCTTTTAATTTAGTATTAATAACACGATCAATTTCTTTTAAATAATGCAGCAGATCTTCATTATCATCATCGCCAGCTGCTCCCTGTCCATGAAAAACTGAAGACCCTCCAGCTGTATTTATTGATTGATATTTTTCGGCCGCTTCATCATCTAAATTAAGAAATTCTTTAATGTTTAGAGGTAATTCCTCTAAATCAAGGGCCTCAATATCATTTCTGTTAACCTGATATAATTGATTGTAATTAGAGCTCAAAGCTAATAAATAGTATTCCTGACTGTCATGAATCTCAGAAATTAATTGTTTTAAATTAAAATTATAACTAACATGTGAATTGTCATAGGTATCTACTGAAAGTTTAAAAACTCTAAAACTCTCAGAAGATATAAAAACTGCCAGTCCTTCTTTTTGCTGCTGCCAAAAATCACTGTCGGATGCCAATTTAAATGCTGACTCCAATAATTTATTAATTTCTCTTTCCTTAAATCCCCAATCTGCTTTTAGCTTCTCTTCTACTTTTTGTAATAAATTTTTAAACTCAATTTCTAGCTTTTTAAATTCTCCTTTGTGCACCGCCTTAGTTGACATGTAAATTGAAATACAGGGACTATCCTGACATTGAATAAGGTCTTTTAAAGTTTCCAATTTTAGTTCTTCTGTCATTTTATTTAACCCCCTATTAAATTGAATATAAAATTGACTCTTTTGTGACTTAATAACTAAGACAAAGTTAATAAAGAATTTGATAATTGCTTATATTATTATTTTAACAGATATTTTTAAAAAATAAAGTTATTTATTAACTGAGTATGTGTAAAGCATTTGTGGGAGACTTTTTCCTCACAAAGACAAATTCCTGTATTTTCTTTAAATAAAATGGCTCTTTGACAAATGTTGTGAAATCTAAATAGCACCGTTTGAATCAAGTTATCTCTTTAATTTTTTGAATTGCTCTTAAATACTTAGCAATGATAA
>NZ_QBLR01000330.1:0-3651 GCF_003070835.1 Halanaerobium sp.
ATTAGCTGAAGTAATTGAATTTAAAGCATTATTTTCAAAACTATATGTGTTACCTTTTCTCATATCTGAACTCTGTAATGAAAATATCTTATCATCATTACTTACTGATGATAAATATTCTGAATCTAACCAGGTAACTATATCAGATGAAGGTGAAGGCATTTCTGGGGGTGTTGTCCCAACAGGTGCTGTTATATCATATTTTTCTAAAAAATAATTATTAAAACTATCAAGTTCATAATCAGGTGAAGAATTAGACAATTCTCTATTATAAATAATAAATTCTGCTATATACCCAGAAAATTGCTTATTACTTTTAAAGTTATTTCCAAAAAAGATTCTTTTAGCTTGAGTGTTAATAGTTTGATTATTAGGTATATTATTAATTGTTTCAGCACCATTAATGTAAAGATTAATGTCTGCCAGACGTGATCCTGTCATATTTATAGTTATTAAATAAGTCTGATCATTATTAACTACTTCATCAGTAACCAAATATGAATCCTGATCTATTTCTAGCCGAAGTTTATTTTCTGAATTTCTTAATAAAGTCATTTTTTCACCATCACCATCGCTATACATATCATTAATATCAAATAATATTTCCGCTCCTTTTTCAGGTCTCACAACTAAAAATATAGCCCTTTCTTTATCTTCTAAAGCTGAAATAACAGTGTTAATACTGTTTTTATCTTCATCAAAATATAAAGAAGCTTTATTATTTAATTCAGTAACACTACTCTTAAAAACAGGAACATCTGGATTTATGGTCCAGCCACCAGTATTATCACCATTAACAAAAACACCATAATTACTTACTAATTTATATTTGTCATTGTTTCCTTCAGTATAATAAATGCCAGAATTAAGATTAAAATCATTAGAAAGCTGTGTGTAGTCAACTGAAATAGTATTAGAATTCCAATCTTTTTCGTCAGCTAAAACATTAATTTTCCCATTATCACCCAAAAGCATGAATTCTTCATTTCCCTTTAAAACAGAATTAATTTTATTTGCAGCATTAATATCTCGCTTAACCCAGTAATCTCCATCAGCCGAAACTACTGTTTTCCCAGAATCACCAGCTGCAAGAAAATTAGGTAACAAAATATCTAATTTAGCTTTTACAATTTGAGGTTCTTCAGCTTCAATACTTTGATCCCTTTCGGTTACCATTTCTACTGTATATGGAGAAAAAGCATTAGTTAAACCAGATGACAACTCAACAAAAGCTCTATCGTCTAAAGGTGCTGCCGGATTTTCATTTATGCTATCTAACATATAAAATGAATTTAGTATGTTATTATTGTTTTTATTATAAATATTTAGTTCTGTTAATTCAGAACTGAAGTTTGTATTATAAGCATCAACTAATAATTTAGAAGGATCATAGCCAGCACTTAGAGGTTTATATCCCTCAACCAAAACATAAGGATTTAGTTTAATATAAGGTCTATCAGCTAAAAATGTAATATAATTAGCTTCATCGATAGTTGATTTTATTAAACTACCTTTAACATCAATTGTATCTAAATTTTCATTCTTAAATTTAACCGGGAAAATACTGCCTGTAAAAGTCTCATTTGTAGGAATTTTACTCTGCACCTGTCCGTCTGACTCTAAAACCTGTTGATTTTCCTGGGCTGACCGATTAATTATTTTAAACGACTCAATTACAGTAGGCATCACACCTGCTATTATAATACTTACAACAACAAGAGACATTAAAACTTCAATCAATGTGAATGCTGCCGTACCTTTATTAATCTTCATCTGTGACACCTCCAATCTATATGTCAATAATCATAAATTAAAACCAATTAATTATATACTCTTCTTCTGGAACTGGTGGTGAATAGTTAGGATCATCTGCTGGAATAGGTACTAAAACCTGTTCATCATAATCTCCATCATCCCAGCGAAGTAAATCTATACCAGTTTGAACTATTTCTCCACTTTCATTTGTTTCAGTTATTTTTTTAAAATAATAAGCAGAACCTGGAGCAATAATTTCATTATCCCAGAACCAACCAGAACTATAAACCCCCTGGTTAAAATAAACTCTACCAAAATCACCGCTATAGCCGTCAAGTTGATAACCCAAACCCCCAGGTAATCCTATTATCAATGAACCATAACTTGTAAAACCTTTTCTAATCTCTACCCTTTCTCTAAAAACTAAATTCTCTCCAATTGTAATCAAAGCACCCTGATTATTTCCACTCTGTTTTAAATCAAGCTCATTATTAAAATAGATTGAGTTAGCAGAATAAGCAACCTTATTATTACTATTGTTATTCTGTAGGTATAAATCAGAACCATCAGTATTTATCTCTACAGCCCCAAAAATTTGGCCATGATATTTAATTTCTACTGTTTCTGCTTCATATCCGATTCCAAATATACCTGATAACCAATCCCAAAAGTCTTCGGTTACTGCTGTTTCTTCAACATTTGAACCAGGCAATATCTGACCGGTATCATAATTATACCAGCCTAACTCTTCGGCACTACTTTTACTATTAACATTTAGATAGGGACTTACTCTAGCCTTAACTGTTTCTTCACCTGAAGAATTAGTTATTTTAGCAGTTGATGTAAACATTGTATACCCATACTGTTCTTGATCAGGATTAAGAGGCTCCTTTTTGAATTCAACATCTATTTCGGCTATCATTTCTCCATACTGAGAAAAATTATCTTGATATTCACTTTTTAAAACAAAATTATCCTGATTATCAAAAATAACTGTTTCTAAACTACCGTTTTCTACATCTGCTTCTTTCCAGGCAGAAATAGCTGCTTCAGCCCCTGAACGGGCAATATAATAAGCTTTGGTGTTATTATTAGTGCCTCTTGCAATTTGAAAAGAATTAAGACTATAATTAGCAAGTGTAAGTGCCATAACTGGCACAACTGCAAGTAAAGCCAGGGTGAATATCATAGCAAACGCCTTTTCATTTTTAATCATTAACCTGGCCTCCTTTCATGAAAATAATACCTTTAAAGAAATAAATTAAAATAAAATTTAATCAGTTCTTCTTGCCAGAAAATCATTATCAAACTGCCAGTAATAATCAAAGGCCCGAAAGGCAATTTAGTTTTAGAGTTAAATTTGCCGCTGATTAAAAATGGCAGTGCCATAATAACTCCAATAAAAGAACCAATGAAAATTCCAATTAACGGAACCTGCCAGCCTGTAAAAGTTCCAATCACAGCAACCAGTTTTAAATCTCCCATACCCATTCCCTGTGGATAAACTAAAATTATTAACAGCAGAAATAAGGCAGGAATCAAACTACCAATTATTGCTGTTTGGATAGAAATATAGTTAAATACTAAAGCAAAAAACAAACCTGATATAAAACCAGCATAAGTTATTTTATTTGGTATAATCTGTCTTTGATAATCAATAACAGCAGCTGCTATCAGCAGTGAAATTAAATAAAGATAGACAAAAGTTTTGCTGGTTAAACCAAAATTGATATAGGTTAACAAAAATAAAACTGCTGTTAATAATTCAATTAATGGATACTGCAGGGAAATTTTTTCCCCACAGTATCTACATTTACCTTTATTGATTAAATAACTAAATATAGGTATTAAATCAAAAACTTTTAAGGTAGTTCCACAGTTAGTACAGTGCGATCT
>NZ_QBLR01000331.1:0-3644 GCF_003070835.1 Halanaerobium sp.
ATGAATAATTTTAGTATAATAAAGTCTATTGAATATGGTAATGTTTTTGCCAGTCTATCTTTGAGATCAGAGAAAATATTTCCCAGTATTTTAAAAATAGAAAAAATTAATGAAATATACAGGAGGAGTTATGATGAAGATTAAGTTTGATTTTTTGGATATTAAACCAGAAGTAAAGGAAGCTATAGATGAAGGGAAACCTATTATCTCTTTGGAGTCAACAATTATTTCACATGGCATGCCGTACCCGCAAAACGTAGAAACCGCTAAAATGTTAGAAAATTTAGCAAGAGAAAAAAATGTAGTGCCAGCCACTATAGCCGTTATTGGCGGAAAAATTAAAATTGGGTTAAATGAAGATGATCTTGAATTTATTGCAAAAACTAAAAATATCGTTAAAGCAAGCAGAAGAGATATATCATATGTTATATCCCAAAAATTGAATGCAGCAACTACTGTATCAGCTACTATGATCTTTTCTGCAATGGCAGGGATAAAGATTTTTGCTACAGGTGGTATAGGAGGAGTTCACAGAGGAGCAGAAAAAAATTTTGATATATCTGCCGATCTACAAGAACTTTCTAGAACAAATGTAGCTGTAGTATGTGCTGGGGCTAAGGCTATATTAGATCTAAAACTAACAATGGAGTATTTAGAAACAATGGGAGTACCAGTAATTGGCTATAGGACAGATCAGCTACCTGCTTTTTATTCTAAAGATTCAGGACTAAAAGTTCCTTTTAGGTTAGATTCTGTTGCAGATATTGCCGGTTTGATGAAAACAAAATGGGATTTAGGTCTTTCTGGAGGAGTTTTAATAACAAACCCAATTCCTGAAGAATTTTCAATGGATAGTTCTTATATTAATAAATCTATTGATAAAGCATTAATAAAAGCAAAAGAGCTTAATATAGAAGGCAAACAATTAACTCCATTTTTATTGGAAGAGATAAAAAATATAACCGAAGGTAAGAGTTTAGATTCTAACATAGAGTTAGTAAAAAACAACGTATTATTAGCTTGTGAAATTTCTAAACAGTATTATAGTTGATTTATCTGGGAGAAATAAGGGGTGATAAAGTTGGATATTAAAATCAAAGAAACTTTTAATGGTATGATGAAAAAATTACAAAGAGAGAAAGTGATAACTTTTATTAAAAGTAAGATCGAAAATGGTGAAGTTACTTATAAAGAACTATATCAGGAACTATTAATACCATATCTATCGAATTGGCATTGTGATGAGGACATTCAGGAATTATGTATTTTTAAAGAGCACGTTTCTACATCTATAATAAGATCAATAATAGAAATAAACTATCCTTATATTGTGCAGAACAGGATGAAATTGATTGAAGAAGGTACTATAACAGAATTAAGAAAGAAAGTTTTTATAGCTTGTCCCGCAGGAGAATATCATGAAATAGGCGCAAGGATAGTTTCAGATATTTTTTATCTTAACGGGTATGATGTTTTATATGTTGGGGCTAATACTCCGCTTAATGAAATAATTAAAATGACAAAAGTATATGTACCTGATTATATAGCGTTAAGCGTCAGCGATCCTTATAACATAATATCTGCAAAAAAAGTTATTCAAAAATTAAAAGAAAACAATTCACAATCAAAGATAATTGTTGGTGGTAGAGCTTTTAGATTAAATCCCCATATTTTTAGTCAAATTAAAGCTGACTTTTTGCTTGATACTTTTCATGAAATAGAAAAGCTTGCTGAAGGTGATAAATAATGGCTTTTTTATCAAAAATAGCGTTTAGGTTTATGAAAAAAGGTGGAGGACAGACTATATTGATTATATCAGCTATAGCTATTGGAGTAGCCATACAGATTTTTCTTGGTCTTTTGATTCAAGGGCTCCAAGACAGCCTTGTAAATGAAACTATAGGAGACTCATCACACATTTCAGTATCTTCAAAATTAGAAAATGGAAGCATACAAGATTATGAAAATATTACTAAACAAATACAAAAATCTAATTCTAATAATGAAATTAAAGTTGTTAATCCAGTGATTTCAAAACCTTCAACTCTACAATTTGAATCAGTAAATAAAAATATATTTATAAAAGGAATGCCTATTGATTCAGGAGAAAAGATTTATGAATTTTCTCAAAAGTTGTTAGAAGGTAAAACTCCAGTTGATGGAGAAGTCATTTTGGGTGATTATTATAGAGAAAAATTTGGCCTTAAAATTGGAGATGAAATTAGCATCTTTATTTTTGAAAAATTTAAAACTGAAACACTGAAAATCTCTGGTTTCTTTAAATTTGGAGTTCAAAATATCAACGAAAGTTGGCTTATTACTAATTTGGACACAGCACAAAATCTCTTTGAAACAAATTCTGTTACTAATATAGAAATGCAAGTTGATAAACCATTAGAAGTTGAAACTGTACAATCCAATTTAATTGAATCACTATCTCTTGATGAACAATTAAAAATAGTAACCTGGAAGGAGTTAAATGCTGATTTATTAACAGCTTTGAGTAGTCAGTCTCTTTCCAGTATATTAATACAAGTTTTTGTAATTATATCTGTTTCTTTAGCGATTGCCTCTGTTTTGATAGTATCTGTTTTACAAAAATCGCGAGAAATAGGCATCTTAAAAGCTATGGGTATAAAAAATTATCAATCGAGTTTAATTTTTGTACTTGAAGGTTTATTTCTTGGTGTTATCGGTGCAATTATAGGAGTTGTATTAGGAGTTGGACTTATTTTATCTTTTACCACATTTGCTATTAATGCAGATGGGACCCCAGTAATTCCTCTTACTTTTAATTACGGATTTATTCTTTTATCTTTTACCATAGCAGTTTCTTCTGCTCTTATTGCATCTATTATTGCTGGAAGAAAATCTTCTAAATTAAATCCTATTGAGGTGATTAAGAATGGATAATTACTTAATTAAAATGGAAAAGATAAACAAAATATACGGAGATAAAATAAAAAATCATGTAATACACGACCTTGATTTGGAGATAAGAGAAAATTCTTTTGTTTCAATTATTGGGCAATCAGGTAGTGGTAAAACTACACTTCTCAATCTAATGGGAACATTGGATACTCAAACTTCAGGAGAAATAATTATAGATGGAATTAACACAGGGAATATGAGTAAAAAAGAATTAGCAGAATTAAGAAATAAAAAAATTGGATTCATATTTCAATTTCATTATCTTTTAAATGAGTTTACTGTTTTAGAGAATGTGTTAATACCTTATCAGATTTCTGGTAACAAAATAAATCAAAAAGTAAAGAATAAAGCAAAAGAATTGTTAGAGTTAGTTGGTTTAAAAAACGTTATTAATTCGAATTCTAACAAAATATCTGGTGGTCAGCAACAAAGAACTGCAATAGCAAGAAGCTTGATAAATGATCCGCCAATTATACTTGCAGATGAACCTACTGGTAACTTGGATTCAGATACAACAGAAGGTATATACAATTTGTTTAGAAAAATACATAAAGAGTTAAACACTACCTTTGTGATAATAACTCATGATCAACATGTTGCTGAAAAAACGGATAGAATTATAGAATTAAAAGATGGAAGAATTGAATCAGATATATATACCTGTCTCTTATACACAGGAGCCAATTCCCACTCCTTTCAAGACCTAGCTAGCG
>NZ_QBLR01000332.1:0-3640 GCF_003070835.1 Halanaerobium sp.
GCTCAGGGGGAGGGATTCCTGCATTTTATGCGAATTCCTATCCTGACAATTATGATAACTATTAATATTTTTAAAAAAACTATTAGATTTGACGTAACGTGAATAAAGAAGGGAGTTTTTATTATGAATTCCAAAAAGTCATCACTTTCTATCTTGATTTTTCTAGCTTCTTTATTGATTTTAAGCGGCTGTTCGAATGCAGGGATTTCGCTTGAGCTAGATCCCAATCCAGTTGAGTTTAGTCAAAATGAGACAAGTAGGGATTTAGAGCTAACAGTTACAACAGAAGGTTTTGGAAGCCTCAGCCTCAATAATCTAATAATAGAAGTAATTGATGAAAATGATGAAATCATTTTTGATGAAGAAAAAGAAGTCAATATTACTTTGCCAGTAATAGGAGAGCATTCAAAAACAGTTGAATATACCCTTGATCTAAAAAAAATATTTACTCCTGAAGAATATGATGAATACAACTCTGATGAAACTTTTGAAGAATTTTATCTTAGACTACTCCAGGATGAATCTCATACATTAAGGCTTACAGTTACCGGCTCCAATGATAGTTCACTAACAGCTCAGATTAACTATAACTAAAAATTTTCTAATTAAAAACCGGATGCTTAAGCATCCGGTTTACTGTTATACATACTATTTTAATATTTCATTTAAATTTTCCTGATTAAATTCGTCAATGATCAGATCAGCTCTGGATAAATCCTGGCTTTCATCCTTAGCTCGATTAAAGCCAATTACCCTGGCTCCTGCTTTATGAGCACCATTTACACCATGCTCCGAATCTTCAATAACAATACATTCTTCCGGTTTGACCCCCAACCTTTCTGCCGCCTCAAGAAAAATATCAGGAGCAGGCTTGCCGTTTTCAATAGCATTTCCATCAACATAGCCTTCCATATAATTCTCAAGTCCAAAACGCTGAAAAACATGCTCAATTACAGGTTCATAGGAAGAAGAAGCAACAATCATTTTATAGCCGTGATCTTTTAAGAATTCAAACCAATCTCTAACTCCGGGCATCAGCTCTAAATCTTCAGCTTCAGCCAGCCCCATATAAGAACTGTGAATATGGTCTTCCATAAAATCTTCAATCTTATAATGTGAGTACTCATCCTTAACCTGATAGCGGTCTAAAATGTCTGTCCAGATATCCTTAAGATTGGCCCCCATATGGCGGTCATAATCTTCCTGACTTAAGTTAAAACCATACTTTTCATATATCTCTTCATTTACTCTTTCATAAATCGGTTCTGAATCAATAATTGTTCCATCCATATCAAAAATTACCGCTTTTATCATAAATTTATCACCCAATGTTTTTAAGATTTATTAACTTTTTTATATTATATCATAATTTAAGCAAAACTAAAGGAGAGCAGTTTAAGCCCTCCTCTAAATTTCCATTATTTGCTAAGTACCCAGTACCTGGAAATTATTACATTATAAATCCGGCTGCCAGATAAAGCACCAGAGCTACAGCCCCATTAGCGAGCGCATAGGGAAGCTGAGTATTTACATGGTCAATATGATCTGAGGCAGAAGCCATTGAAGAAATAATTGTAGTATCAGATATTGGTGAACAGTGATCTCCCATGATTCCACCAGAAACTACTGCACCTATTGTAGGATACAGAGGAGCTCCCATCGCTACAGCCATCTGAATTCCAATCGGCATCATAATTCCAAAGGTTCCCCAGCTAGTTCCAGTAGCAAAAGCCATCAGTGAAGCCATAATAAAGACTATAGCCGGACCAAAAGCTCCACTTACTCTTCCTTCAACTAAAGAAGCCATATATTCTCCTGTTTCGAGGTAGCCAATCACATTTCCTATGGCAAAAGCTGTGATTAAAAGGATAGCAACCGGAACAATTGCTCCAATTCCCTGATAAACATAATCAATATATTCCTGTAAGGACATGATCCCCTGCAGAACGTACAGGAAACCGGCAAAAGCCACTGCAGTAATTACCGCCCAAAAAACTGAGGTTGAGCCTGAACCCTGCAGAATATTTCCTTCACCTGTTATGTATAGACTTAGCGGCATCATTGCAATTAAAACAAAAACTGGCAGCAGCATATTTCTCATCTTTGGAGTAACTCCCTCTTTAGGAGGAGTTGCTGTTGCCTCTTCTGAAACCATCGGAGTAGCTCCCTCTCTTAAAAGCAGCCCCTTTTCCGAAGCTCTCTTCTCTGCCTTAGCCATCGGACCCCAGTCATTTCCTGTCAGAATATAATAACCAACTGCCAAAATAGCAATAATTGAATAAAACTGAAAAGGCAGTGATTTAGCCAGCAGCTCAGCTGAATTACCATCAACAACACCATTGGCAATCTGAACTCCAATTACTCCCATCAGCATTGCTCCCCAGCCGTTAAGTGGGATTAATCCACAGACCGGAGCTGAAGTTGAGTCACAAACATAGGCCAGTTTTTCACGCGACACATTATATTTATCTGTTAAAGGTCTGGCAACTGTACCCGATACAAGACTGGTTATTGATGATTCAATAAAGATTATTAGACCGGTAATATAGGCTAAAAGCAGTGCTCCCCTTTTATCCTTAACCACATCTCTTTTTTTGGTAAGATAATTAATAAAACCCTGCACTCCACCTGAGGCAGAAATTACAGTTATCAAACCTCCAACTAAAAATGAAAATATAATTGTTTTAGTAATCCAGGCTTCAGAAAAAATTGCCACAATCTCTTCTAAAGTCATGTTGACTGCTGCAAAAAATGACCAGTCAGTTAAAATCATTGTTCCCGAAAAAATGCCTAAGATCAGTGAAATAAAAACCTGTTTTGTTGTTAAAGCAAGTAAAATTGCAATTAACGGTGGTAAAATACTTAAAATCCCGTACTCCATAATATCCCTCCCATAAAATGTATTGGTACCGTGCACCACCCGATTTATGTCGAATTATGTGGGCGAACACTTAAAACCCAACATTTACTATTATACCACAAATTTTCTGAAAAGTTTAGCTTCCGCTGGAGTTTTAAGTAATTAAGCGAATTTCATAATACACTTAATTTAGTTTAATTCAAAAAAATATTGTCTGCGAATCATAAAAATAAGCCTTTTAACTTGAAATTGTAGATTTTAATGATTTACCATAGATTTACTGCTAAATTCAGACGCACTTAGCTTGGGTAACTTAAAATCATGAATTTAGAAGCTATTTAAGCAGCTAAAACCTGATTTTGCAGTTTGATTTTCTCTGCTGCAATTCTTGCAGCTATCAAACTGATAGAACTTAATAGCAAATGGGTCTTAACTTTTTTAGTTCCCATTACAGTTAAGTTTTCTAAATTAAGATGCTCTTTTAGTCTGGAAAAAGTTCTTTCAACACTGGTTCTTTTGTTGTAGATCTTTCTCCAGGTTCTAGAATCTCTATGCGGAGTTGATATATATCTTGGATTCTCTTTTGGTCTGGTTTTAGTTACTCGACCATAATTACTGTTAGAACACCACTTAGTACCATGAATACAATCAACTTTACCACATACATGTGGACATCTAAATTTGTTGACTCCTTTGTAATAACCCCAGTAATACATTTTGTGGCCTCCACTGCAGACTGGTGTTCCTTTAAAATCATAGAATCCAGCTGGTGGCTGTTTA
>NZ_QBLR01000333.1:0-3633 GCF_003070835.1 Halanaerobium sp.
TTTTAAAACGGAGGTGTTAATGTGATTCATGCTTTAAAGACAATGGGAGATTATGTTCAAGATAAAACGGAATCCAGTTTTTTAAGTCAGGTTGTAGAAAATCCTAATTTTAATGGTAAATATAATACTGTTTTAGTAGTTGTATTTAACAATGATGATGATGAATTAAAATACCAGGAAATACAAATGGAAGAATTCACAAAGAAGAAATTGGAAAAATATGCATATGTTTCTGGAAGTCCACGCGGTGGTGATTTAACCCCAACTTCTAAAATTACAAAATTGGATACCACTTATTCCAGAATTCAGAGACCTTTAAAAAAATTAGTAGACAAGATAAAAAATAAGGATGAGTTAAATCAAGAAGAAAAAACAATAATTGATATTTTTAATCTATTTCAGGATGAAGATTTAAGTGATAAAATTTATCAGGAATTAGAAAAGATTTCTTATGATGATAATGCTGTTTTAACTATTGGTGTGGAAAAAAATGGCCAGATTAAATATGTAGGAGATTTTAATAAATTTACAGATTCACTTTTAGATAAGTATGAAAAAGGATTTTATTTCAAAAAATCATATAATAAAGCAGAAAAAAATTCAGTTGGTAAAAATAATAAGTGTTATATTTGTTCTAAAGAAAAAGATGAAACTTATGGTTATGTAGGTACATTTGCTTTTTATACCTTAGATAAGCCGGGATTTACAACAGGAGGTTTTAATCGAGGGAAAGCCTGGAAAAACTATCCTGTCTGTTCAGAGTGTGCACGGACTTTAGATTTAGGCAAGAAATATCTTGAAGAAAATTTAAGTTCAAGATTTAGTGGAATAAATTATTTTATTATTCCTAAGACAGTTTTTGCATCAGAAACGGAAACTGAGGAAATGTTTGAAATACTGGAAGAACTAGAAGATAAGAAAAAACTTTCATTAAAAAAAGATAATAAAAAGTCTTTATCTGGTTCTCAAAATGATCTTTTTCAAATGATGACTGAGTTTAAGAATTATGTTAACTTTAATCTAATGTTCTATGAAGAAATCAATAGTGCTTTTAGAATTTTATTATATGTTGAAGATGTTTTGCCTTCATATATTCAGAAAATATTTGCTGCTAAAGATGAAGTAGATGGGGATAATTTATTTACTAATTTACAGGGGAAAGATGGACCTTTTGAACTTTCTTTTACATTTAAAACAATTAGTGATTTCTTTTATGTTAATCAGAGAGGAAAACAGGATTTCACAAAAAGTTTTTTAGAGATTACAGATAATATTTTTTCGGAGAAAAGTATTTCCTATGATTTATTAATTAATAGGTTTATAGCTCATATTAGAGAAAAATTTGTTAATAATCAGTCCTACTGGCTTGATAATTTAAAAGCACTGCAGATTTTAAAGTTTCTAAATAAATTAGATTTATTAAATCAGAAAGGAGAGGAGGAAAAATTTATGCCAACCGTTGATAGTGAATACAAGAAAAATATTGTTGACTTTCTGGATGCTCATCATGATGTGTTGAACACCAATAGCAAAAAATTGGTTTTTCTTGAAGGAGTTTTAGCACAGAAACTCTTAAATATCCAGGCTAGTGATGGAAGTGGTTCACAGCCTTTTAGAGCAAGGCTTAATGGTCTCAAACTAAACGAAAAGATTATTAAAAGACTTTACACAGAAATCATTAATAAGTTAGAAGAATATGATAAAAATTATTATAAACAATTAGAAGAACTAATTGCAGATTATATCTTAGAAAGTGATTTATCTGAAGTTAGTAATAATGAAATTTCATTTTATTTTGTAACAGGTATGAATCAGGCTAATAAATTTAACTTTCAAAAATCTGAGGAGGAATAAAAATGGCTGTTATCGATCAGAGAAGTGAGCTGGTTTTTTTATATGATATCAAAGATGCTAATCCTAATGGGGATCCATTAGATGCTAACAAACCAAGGATTGACGAAGAAACTGGAATCAATCTGGTAACTGATGTTAGACTAAAACGTACTATTAGGGATTATTTGTATGATTATAAAGGCTTTAATGGTGAGGATGGAAAAGATATTTTTGTTAGAGAAATTCAAAATGATGACAAAAGTATTCAGGATGGCAAAGAAAGAGCTAAAGATTTTAAAGAGGATCCAAAAAAAGTTTTAGATCAATGCATTGATGTCAGACTGTTTGGAGGAGTAATTCCTCTAACTGGTGACTCTATAACCTATACTGGTCCTGTACAGTTTCAGATGGGTAGATCTCTACATAAAGTAGAGTTAAATTATATTAAAGGTACAGGTGCTTTTGCCTCCGGAGCTGGAAAAAGTAAAAAAACATTTAGAGAAGAATATGTAGTACCATACTCTTTAGTTGGATTTTATGGAATTATTAATGAGAATGCGGCTCAAAGCACTGAATTAACTAAGGATGATATTGAATTATTAATGGAAGGTATCTGGAAGGGAACTAAAAATTTAATTACTCGCTCAAAAGTTGGTCAGACACCGAGAATGTTATTAAAAGTAAATTACAGTGAAGAGAATTATTTTATAGGTGAATTAAAAAATTATATAAAGTTAGCTACTGATTTAAGAGAAGAGGAAATTAGAGATGTTTCTGATTATAAATTGGATGTCAGTGCCTTATTATCAGTAATTGAAGCTAATTCAGAAAAAATAGAAAGTGTTGAATTTAAAGTTAATCCTAGGGTTGAATTTATAAGAGATTCTAATAATATTAATTTGAATGATCTGGATTTATTTAAAGAGTTGGATATTTAAACTAAATATTAATCTTTGGGTGAGCCACAGTGGTTCACCTGAAGATTTATAGAAAGGAGAACGATAATGAATAAAGCATTAGTTTTTGATATCTGGGCAGATTATGCACATTTTAAAAAATATTATACTACAACTTCACCTTTGACTTTTTCTATTCCACCAAAAACTACTTTATATGGTATAGTTTCTGCAATTCTAGGGTTTTCAAAAGATGAATATTTAAATTATTTTCAGGAAGGGCAGTGTAAAATAGCTATACAGATTAAAAATCCCGTCAAAAAAACCAGGATAAATTTAAATTTAATTGATACGAAAAAAGCTGCCTTAATGTCGCAAATAGAAACCAGAACTCAAATCAAAACTGAGTTTTTAAAAGATGCTAAATATAGAATCTATTTTATGCATCAGGACAAAGATTTATATAACAATCTTAAAGAAAAACTAAAGAATCATAAGAGTGTATATTCAATTTCTTTGGGATTAAGTGAAAATCTTGCTAACTTTGAGTATATCAAAGAAATAGAGCTTAAAAAAATAACAGAAAATAACTGGCAGGAAATAAACACTGTTATAAGAATTGATAAGGAGAATATTAGCAAAGGTGATATAGACTTTAGTCAGAGTAATCGCGAGTATTTTAGTGATAAAATTGCTGTAGAGATGGAAAGTGATAGAACTGTAACCGATTATGCTCAGGTTTTATTTGAAAGAAGTGGTAGAAGTATTAAAGCAAATGTTAACCAGTATTATAAAGATTCTAATAACAACACTCTTTTGTTTCTGTAGTATAAGAAAGGAAAATTATATGGTTTATTCCCATCCAGATAAATTATTAATTGAACATCTAAATAATGTATATAAG
>NZ_QBLR01000033.1:0-25033 GCF_003070835.1 Halanaerobium sp.
TTCCCCTCCACCATTAAATATGCGGGAATAGCTCAGTGGTAGAGCATCACGTTGCCAACGTGAGGGTCGCGAGTTCAAATCTCGTTTCCCGCTCCATTTGATATTATGCACCTTTAAGGTGCTTTTTTTATTTTTAATTATTTTTCAATATTCTGATAATTTAATATTACTTTATTATTTTTATTTTAACTGCTATAATAATAAATAATTATATCTAAGTATAGAGAACCGAGCAATTCAGCTGAAGCTGAAAATATAATTTATGAGGTGTTCAAAAATGCACGAAAAATTATTTACCCCTGGACCAACAGAAGTGAGAAGTGAATTACTTAAGGAATTATCAACAGCACAAATTCATCACCGAACTGAGAAATTTTCTGAGATTTATGATGATATTCAGGGAAATTTAAAAAAATTACTTTTTACAGAAAATCCTGTTTTTTTATTTTCTTCATCTTCAACAGGAGCTATGGAAGCTGCAGTGACCAACGGGATCAAAAAACGCTGTTTAAATTTTGTCAATGGTGCTTTTTCAGATCGCTGGCATCAAATCACTAAAAAAAATGGTGTTGCCTGTGATAAAGTAGAGATTCCCTGGGATCAGGCTGTAAAACCAGAATTAGTAGAAGAAAAGCTTAAGACAGGCAAATATGATGCGATTACTGTTGTTTTAAATGAGACTTCTACAGGTTTAATGAATCCAGTTAAGGAAATTGGAGAAATTGTAAAGAAATTTGATGATGTTTTATTTTTAGTTGATGCTGTTTCAGGAATGGCTGGGACTGAAATTAGAGTAGATGACTGGGGAATTGATATGTGTCTGGCAGGAGTTCAGAAAGCATTTGCCTTACCTGCAGGTCTAACTGTTGCTTCAGTTAGTGACGATTTGTTAAAGAGAGCAGAAGAGGTGGAAAGTAAAAGTTATTATTTTAATCTGCCACTTTTATATAAGTATCATCAGCGTTCACAGACAAGAACAACTCCGGCAATTCCACAAATTTTTGCCCTGCAAAAGCAGCTGGATGATATCGTTAATATTGAAGGCATAGAAAATAGATTTGCCAGGCATCAGGAAATGGCTGAATATGTTCAAAACTGGGCTTTAGAATATTTTGATATATATGCTGAGGAAGGGTACTGGTCGAATACAGTTACCTGTATTGAGAATAACAGAGGTATTGATGTTAATAATTTAATTAATACTCTTGTCGAAAAATATAATATTCGAATTGCTAATGGCTATGGTGATTTGAAAAATAAAGCTTTTAGAATTGGACATATGGGTGATCTGAGCTTGGCTGACATCAAAGGTTTACTGGCCACTATTGAAAGCATTTTAGAGTTATAAATTTAAAAAATCTGTTGAGTTTATTTGGAAGGTTTGATTATTGATGGAAAGACATAAAAAGCTAGTTTTTCTGGCATTTATGATGATGATAATGCTGGGATTTATTAATAATATGAGGGGTACATTAATTCCTCCAATTAGAGATTTTTATACAGTAAATTACTCACAGATTGGTGTAATGCTGATGGCTTCAACTTTTGGATTTATGTCGGCAACATTTTTTGGGGGACTGGCGGCCAGTCATTTTGGCTTAAAAAGAGTAATTACTTTTGGATTTCTGGCTGCTGCTTTTAGTATATTTATAATGGGTTATGTTAATTCATTTCTTTATTTAATCCTGTTGATGACACTACTGGGAATTGGACTTGGCTCAGTAGAGATCGGTGCTAATTCACTGGGAGCTAAGATATTTGTAGAAAAATCAGGAATGATGATGAATATGCTTCACTTATTTTTTGGTGTGGGAGCTTCTATAGGCCCGCGTTATGCCGGCTGGCTTCTATCATTAGACTTAAAGTGGTATCAAATTTATTTAACTGCTCTTGTTTTGATTATATTTTTACTTATATATTTATTTTTTACTAATTTTCCAGTAGAAATTGAAAATGATAAAAAAGATAATATTGCAATTAAAGAAATAGTAAAGCAGAAAAAAGTATGGCTTTTTTCTGCAGTTTTGGGTTCAGCTGTTGTGTCTGAAATTGCAATTGGAAGCTGGCTGGTTAATTTTCTACATGTAGAAAGAGCATTTAGCACAACATCTGCTTCTACATATTTATCATTATTTTTTATAATTTTTACTGTGGGCAGACTTGTTGGTGGATATTTTACAGAGCATTTAGGATATATCAAAATACTATTTATTTTTGCTTCAGCAACCTTATTCTTATTTATCTGTGGTCTCTTAGTGGAGGGAGTTTTGGGAGCAGTTTTCTTCTCTACAGCAGGATTTTTTATTTCTATTATGTTCCCTACTATTATGGCAGTTATAATGAATGAATTTGATAAAGGTGTAAGTTCTTATATGGGCTTTATTATTACTACTGCCTCTGCAATAAATATGACTTCAAACTGGCTGATTGGTAAAATCAATGATATTTTTAATGTGTTTACTGGTTTTGCAAGTATAAGTTTTTTTATGCTTTTAATTATTGTTTTTCTATATTTTTTAAACCGGGAATTAGATTATGATTTTGCTAAATAAGAAATCATAGTTATAGTTTAAATAGTTAATTAAGATGAGAAGAGAGCAGCCCCAGAAAGGCTGCTCCCGCGATTCTACTTAATATATTTATATTTCTAGATAGCTTAAATCTTTTACTCGAGTATCAAGTTCATCAAGATGAACTTTGATTCTTTCCATAATTTCTTTAGAAGGTTTTGAATCAATCTGCATCATCATAATTGCTTCGCCGCCAATATCCTGACGTCCCACCTGCATATTAGCAATATTAATATTTTCTTCACCAAGTGTTGAGCCAATTTTACCAATTACTCCCGGTTTATCCTGATAGCTAACTATAATAAATTCACCTGAGAGGTCAAGGTCAATTCTCAGCCCATTAATTTCAATTAATCTAAATCCAATTGGTAAATAGGTCCCGGCCAGACTGTACTCTCCAGTTTCAGTTTTAAGGTTGATTTTAATAATATTTTTTAATTCACCTTCATTTTGAATCTGGCTTTCCTTTAAAGAAATACCTCTTTCTTCAGCAATATGCATTGCGTTTACAAGATTAATTCGGTCATCTAAAATCGGCTCTAAAATAGATTTTACCAGACTTAAAGTCATTGGCTTGTGGTTAAATTGATTAACCTCTCCACCATATTCGACTTCTACAGCCTCAATTCTTTCGTGCCCTTTCCATTTAGCCATAAAATTACCCAGTTTAGTTACCAGATTAATATATGGTTTGGCCTGATTAAACTCCTGGGGATCCATTGCAGGGATATTAAGTGGAGATTCGGGCAGATTGCTCTGTAAGACTGAAACTACTTCTTCAGCTGCGGTAATCGATACATTATCCATGGCCTCAGTAGTTGTTCCACCTAAATGACAGGTCATAATAACACGATCATTAAATTTAAGTAGAGGATTATTACTGGCTTTTACTGGTTCTTCCTCATGAACATCGATTGCTGCACCGGCAATTTTATTTTTTTCCAATGCTTCAGCCAGAGCTTTGGTATCTACATTTTGACCTCTGGCACAGTTAATTACGCGAGCACTATTTTTCATAATGGCGAATTCTTTGTGACTTAAAATATGATAGGTTTCATCAGTTAGCGGTGTATGTAGTGTAACATAATCTGCTTTTTCTAAAACCTCTTTAAATGGTAGTAAAGGGACATTAATTTTCTCAGCCTTTTGTGGGGCGAGATAAGGATCATTGGCAATTACTTTCATTCCAAAACTCTGGGCTCTCTTGGCAACCCTGCTACCGATTCTGCCCAGACCAATAATACCTAAAGTTTTACCCTTTACTTCAACCCCCATATATTTTTTGCGGTCCCAGATATCATTGTGTAGTGCCTGGTTTGCCTGGGGAATATTACGGGAAAGTGAAAGCATCATTCCCAGAGTGTGTTCAACTGCAGAAATTGTGTTTCCAGTTGGGGTATTAAAAACGAAAATTCCATGTTTAGTAGCCTCATCTAAGTCAATATTATCATAACCTGTACCTGCTCTACCTATTACCTTTAATTTTTTTGCCTTATTTAAAGCTTCAGCGTCTAAAAGAGTCATACTTCTAACAATAATTCCATCATAGTCGGCAATAGTTTCTAAAAAATCTTCTCGGCTCTGTCCTGGTTTGAAATCAACATCCATGCCTGCTTCTTGTAAAATATCAATTCCTTTTTGAGCAATATTGTCACTGACTAAAACCTTATACACTTATTACCACTCCTTCTCTCTTCTTGCTACTAATTTTTTTTAATTATATCTAACTGGGAAGGATAAAGCAAGGATTTAATGCTTTAACAGAGTAAAATAAGAATAAATTATATTTTCATTATATTATAAAAATTTTGATATCTGAATCTAGCTTGCTGTAAAGCTGATAAAAATATATAATGATTAAAAGGAGTGATAAGTATGGCGAAGGTATTTCCATTTCATGGTTATAGATATAACCAGGAGCAGGTTGGAGAACTCGAGAAGGTAGTAACACAACCATATGATAAGATTGATCAGCAGTTACAGGAAGAATATTATGAGCAAAGTCCTTATAATGTTGTGCGTTTGATTTTAGGAAAGGAAGAAGATCGCTATCAGAGTGCAGCTGATAATTTGAATAACTGGATTAATAAGCAGATTTTAGTTCGTGATCAAGAAGCTGGCTTTTATCTCTACACTCAGGAATATGAGGTTGAAGGCGAAAAGTTTGTCCGCAAGGGTTTTGTTGGCCTGGGTGAACTGGAGGCTGGCGGAGGAGTTAAGGCTCATGAAAATACAATGGAAGGGCCAAAGGCAGATCGTTTAAAGTTAATTAGAGCTACAGAAGCAAATTTTGGTCATATTTTTATGCTTTATTCAGATCAGAAAAATGAAATTAATAATTTATTTACAGAATTAATGAAAGATAAGCCTCTTTTTGAGGTGCATGATGAAGATCAGAATTTACATAAAGTCTGGCAGCTGACTGATTCAGAGCTGATAGCAGAGATAAAAGAAAAGATGGAGTCTAAAAATTTATATATTGCTGATGGACATCACCGCTACCAGACAGCTTTAAATTATCAGCAGGAATGTATAGAAAATGGCTGGCAGGCTGATGGGGTTGAGAGTTTTAATCACCGACTGATGACTTTTGTCAATATGGACGATCCTGGGTTAAAGGTACTGCCTACCCACAGATTATTGTATAATATTAAAAATTTTGAAGTTAATTCGTTTTTAGAAAAAGCAGCTGAGGATTTTAGTATTAAAGGATTTGACACTAAAGAGGAAATGTATATTTATCTTGATCAGAATCAGGAAAAGAAGGTATTTGGTTTTAAAGCTGGAGCAGCTGAAGCATACTATGTTTTTGAATTTGAGAATGAGGCTGTTTTGGATCAGGTAGAAGGTAATTATTCTCAGACTTATAAAGAGCTTGATGTAAGTATTTTGCATAATATTATTCTGGATAAATATTTGGGTATAGATAAAAAAGCACTGGCTGCTAAGTCAAATCTAGACTATATAAGATATCGAGATAAAGCTCTTGAAAAACTGGAGACTGGTAAATATCAGGCAGCATTTATTTTAAATCCTACTTCGGTTAAAGAAGTGAAGGATATTGCAGACCAGGGAGAAAAAATGCCGCAAAAGTCTACTGACTTTTATCCAAAGCTTTTAACCGGTCTTGTAATTAATAAATTATCAATAAAAAAATAGCTTACAAATATTGAAGCAAATTCAGTACTGGGGACTGATAATGATGGGAGAAGATAAAAATAATATATTGATCTTTATAGGGGCGCTTTTGTTTTCAGCTTCCTTGATCTTTCTGGCTTTATTTATTGGTTCAAGTCAGATTAATCCAGCCGATATTTTAGGCTATATATTTAACAGCAGCAGTGTCTCTACTCCAGCAGCAATTATTATTGGAGAAATAAGACTGCCGAGAATTATACTTGCATTTATTGTTGGAGCAGGGCTTGCTGTTGCCGGGGCTGTTTTTCAGGCTATAATTAGAAACCCAATGGTTGATCCCTACATTATTGGAATATCGGCTGGAGCAGGAACAGGAGTAATGCTGGCTCTGTTTTTAGGGATAGAAATTGCTATTTTTAATTTAAATTCTCTACCTGCTTTTGCCTTTTTGGGAGCGGTAATCACAGTTTTTACAGTTTATCAGTTGGCAAGGGTTGGAAATAAATTACCGGTTCTAACATTCCTACTGGCAGGAGTAGCGGTAAGTTTTATTTTGAATTCCATGATGTCTTTTCTAATGGTTTTAAGAACGGAAAATCTGCAGCAGCTGGTTTACTGGCTGATGGGGAGTCTTGCTGGTTCAGCCTGGGGAGATATTAAGATGATCTTACCTTATTTTATAACAGCATTTGCTGTAATATTATTTTATCTTAAGGACTTAAATATATTACTGCTCGGAGAAGAGAGCGCCCGGCATCTTGGGCTTAATGTAGAGAGAACAAAAATAATTTTACTTGGAGCAGCTTCCCTTTTGACCGCCTCAGTAGTCTCTGTTAGCGGCAGCATTGGTTTTATAGGTCTGGTTGTACCTCATATTGCGAGGATTATAATTGGGCCTGATCACAGAAGGCTAATACCACTGGCAGCTTTATTTGGTGCTTCATTTTTACTGCTTGCAGACACAGCGGCTAGAACTATAATGGCCCCGATGGAACTGCCGGTTGGAATAATTACTGCTTTTGCCGGTGGGCCATATTTTATTTACTTACTGCGCAATAAATCTAAAAATATTTGGTGAAAATTATGCTGAGAACAGATAAAATTAAATTTAGTTATGCTGCTGAAGAAATTCTAAAGGGGATTGATCTGGAAATTGAAGCAGGTTCTTTTATTGGTATTATTGGTCCTAATGCTTCCGGTAAATCAACTCTTTTAAAAAATATTAGCAGCAGCTTAAAATCAGATAGTGGAACTGTTTACCTGGATTCTAAACTGTTAAACGATTACAGTTCGATGGAGCTGGCTCGAAAAATGGCGGTTGTTCCCCAGAATACAGAGGTTAATTTTAATTTTAATGTCTATGATATTATAATGATGGGTAGACATCCATATCAGAAACGCTGGTCTGGAGTTAACAAAACAGATAAAAAAATTGTAAAAGAGGTTATGGAAGTTACTGATACTCTAAAATTAAGGAGTAAATCAATTAATGAACTTTCAGGTGGTGAAAGACAGAGGGTTATAATTGCCAGAGCTCTGGCCCAGAAGCCTGGCATTCTGCTGTTGGATGAGCCTACTTCTAGTCTTGATATTAATTATCAGGGTGAAATTTATAGTCTTTTAAATTATTTGAATCAGGAATTGGATCTAACAATTATTACAGTCTCCCATGATCTTAATTTAACTGCTCAGTATTGTGAGAAATTAATTTTACTAAAGGAAGGAAGAATTTTTGCTGCTGGCCCGGCAGAAGAAGTTTTAACAGAGAAAAATATCAGGCAAGTCTACAAAGCAGAGGTTTTAATTAAAACCAATCCGCTTTCTGACAGGCCATTTATTACTCTTATTCCAGAAGTTAATAAATTTAATCGTAAGACTGAAAAAAAAGATTTCAAAATCCACATTATAGCTGGTGGTGGAACTGCTAAAAAGTTTATCTATAAACTGGAAAATCTGGGTTATCAATTGAGTATTGGTGTCTTAAATATAGGGGATGCTGACTGGCAGGCTGCAAAAGAACTGGGAATTGAAATTGTTGAAGCACCACCTTTTATTGATATCGCCAAAGCTGAAATCAAACAAAATAAAAAATTGATTGAAAAAGCGGATTTGATTATCTTAAGTGATCTTCCTTTCGGGCATGGTAACCTGGCAAATTTAGAAATTTTGCTTGATTATCCTGATAAGGCTAAGATTTTATTTTCAAACCTTAAAATTAAAAAAAGAGACTATATTAAAGGAAAAGCAGAAAAGATCTGGAATAAATTATTAGAGGAAGATGAAAATATATTACTTCTTGATGATAAAAATCGTTTAATTTCAGAAATTAAAAAACTGGAAAATTAGAGATGGGGATTTAATTATGATAAAAGCTGCAGATTTAGAAAATGAGTATTTTTTAGTTTTGATTCCAGGTGAAGAACTTGTAGAAACAGCTGCTCAGGTGCAGAAAATAGTTTCTGAGCACTACAACCTTTATCCCGATCAGATATATCCGCAGCTGCATATAACAATCGATAGAATAGCGAAAAATAAGGTTGATAAGGCTAAAGAAATTCTTGCTAAAAAGATAAGAGAATTTAACAAAATTGAGGTTGAAGTTGATCGTTTCAGCTGTATTAAATTTTCGGATCAGCATCAGCTGGTGCTGGAAGTTAATGAAACTAAATCTTTAAAAGAATTTTCTGAGAAAGTTCATCAGAGTCTTAAAGCAGAAGGTATCTCAACTATTGAAAATTATGAGGAGTGGATGTTTCATATCACAATAATCAGCAACATTTTTGCTGAGAATCCAATCCCGGTTGATGAGTTAACAGAAATTTGTTTATTTATGGAGGGAATGTCTCGCCCGATTTCTGCCGCAGCAGAAAAAATGGAAATCTGGAGGCCAACCCTGGATCCAGTCGAAAAAATCATAGCAAGTTTTGATCTGGACTAGGATTTAATTTCATTTTAGGAATAATAAATTTATAATGGGAGTGGTTATTATGGCAAAGGAAATTAAAGGATTTATTTTTGATCTTGATGGAGTTATAACTGATACTGCAGAATATCATTATAAAAGCTGGCAGAAGCTGGCTGATGAAGAAGGGCTGTTTTTTAATCGCGAAGTAAATGAACAGCTGCGCGGTGTTTCCAGAATGGAGTCAATGGAGATTATTCTGGATGGAAAAGAAGTTCCTGAAGATCAGAAAAAGGAATGGACTGATCGAAAAAATGCATATTATCAGGATTATTTAGAGGAAATTACTAAAGCTGATATACTGGATGATATGGAAGCAAAATTAATGAAACTTAAAGCAGATGGTTATAAGCTGGCTGTAGGTTCATCAAGTAGAAACGCAAAAAAAGTTTTAAAACATTTGCAAATTACAGACATCTTTGATACAATTGCAGATGGACACAGTGTAGAAAATGCAAAGCCGGCACCGGATTTGTTTTTACATGCAGCCAAAAATCTGGGGCTGAAGCCGGAAGAATGTGTTGTTTTAGAGGATGCGGAGTCAGGTGTAGAAGCAGCTTTAGCAGCAAATATGAAGGCAGTTGGAGTTGGACCTGAAGAAAGAGTTGGCAAGGCTCATCTGATATATGCCAATGTTGGCGATATAGATTTTGATGAGATTATAGAAAAATTATAAAAAATTTAAATAAAAAAGAAGGAATTTAAGAGTCTGTAACGAATAGTAATAATAAGAGTTAATTATTATTACAGGCTCTTTTTTTCTTCAAGCTTTCGCAAGCGCTTGCGTAAATTGCGCAGGCATTTAAAACTGGAGGCAGAAAGATGCAGATTACTCTTAAAGATATTGCTCGCATGGCTGATGTTGCAGAATCAACAGTTTCTCGGGCTTTAAATGATAAGCCTGGAGTTGGTAGAGAAACAAAGTTAAAAATTTTGAAAATTGCAAAGGAAAATAATTATCGTCCAAATCAGCTGGCGCGGGGACTGGCGGCTAAAAAGACTAATATGATTGCTGTAATTATGGCAGAAATGGATAGCCCCGGCAATATTGAGATTGTAAAGAGTATTGAAAAGGCTGCAGATGAAAAGGGTTATCAGATAATTCTCTGCAACACCAATAATCAGGAAGATAAGGAAGAGTCCTATCTATCACTTTTGGAATCAAATCAGGTTGATGGGGCAATATTTATTGGTGGTAAACTTGTAGGGAGTCATCTTTTGAGAGCCAGTTTTAGTCAGGATAATAGAATTGTACTGGTTAATCGGCTAGCAGAGGAAAACTTTTTTACTTCAGTTTTAACTGATTACAGCCAGGGTATTTATCAGGCTGTAGAACACCTGGTAGAAGAAAATTTCAAAAAAATAGCACTTGTCTGCGGTAGTCGAGATGATTTGATTGAAGAAGAAAAGATAAGTGGTTATAAAAATGCACTCAGGGATTCAGGTTTAGATCTTAATCAGGAACTGATTTTTTCAACTGCTAATGACAGACAGGCTGGTTATAATGTTTTTTTAGAAATTATTGAAGGTGATGTTATTCCCGATGCCTTTATTTCTACCAGAGAGTTAACTACAATCGGGCTTGTGGAAGCAATTAAAATGGGAGGTTATTTTATTCCCGATGATTTTGCAGTAGTTGGTTATGGTGATAATATTTTAACTTCAGTAATTGATCCACCGCTGACAGTTTTAAGTGAGCCGGTGGAGGAGCTTGGCAAAAGCTCACTGGAATTTTTATTAAAATTGATCAATGACAATCTGGACAGTCAACAAATTAAGGTTTTAACTCCCGAATTAATTATTAGGGAGTCATCAATATCAAAATACAACTAAAATTATGAGGAGGATTTTTTAATGGCAAGTGTAACTTTAGAACATATTTATAAGCATTTTGGTGATTTTACAGCGGTTAAGGATCAGAACCTGGAGATCAGAGATAAGGAATTTGTTGTTTTAGTAGGACCTTCCGGTTGTGGTAAGTCAACAACTTTAAGAATGATTGCCGGTCTGGAAGAAATTAGTGAAGGTACTTTAAAAATTGGTGATCAGGTTGTTAATGATGTAGCACCTAAAGATAGAGATATTGCGATGGTTTTCCAGAACTACGCTCTGTATCCACATATGAATGTTTATGATAACATGGCTTTTGGACTTAAATTACGTAAGTTCCCTAAAGACGAAATTGAGAGACGTGTTCAGGATGCTGCAGATATTTTAGGTATTGAGCAGTTATTAGACAGAAAGCCTAAACAGCTATCTGGTGGTCAGAGACAGCGTGTTGCTCTTGGTCGTGCAATTGTGCGTGAGCCTAAAGTATTCTTAATGGATGAGCCCCTCTCTAACCTTGATGCTAAGCTAAGAGTTCAGATGAGAACTGAGTTATCCAAACTTCATGATCGTCTAAAAACTACAATGATTTATGTAACTCACGATCAGACAGAAGCGATGACAATGGGAGACAGAATTGTTGTGCTTAAAGATGGTGTAGTACAGCAGGTTGATGATCCATTATCTCTTTATAATAAGCCTAACAATATGTTTGTGGCTGGATTTATTGGTTCACCAGCAATGAACTTTATGGACGCAGTAATTGAAAAAGAGGCAGATACTTATTATCTAGAAGGCGATGGCGCATTTAAAATCCGTGTACCTGAAGATAAAGAAGACCACATTAAAGATTATGTAGGTAAAGAGGTTGTTTTTGGTGTAAGGCCTGAAGATATTGTAGATACTAAAATCACCCATGACTTTGAAGTTAAAGAGGACAACTCTTTTGAAGCAGATGTAGATGTTGTTGAGCCTATGGGTTCAGAAATTTATCTCTATCTTGCTGAAGAGGGTCACTCCTTAATTGCTCGTGTAGAAGCTGAAAGTACTGCTCAGGTTGGAGATACAATTTCACTTGGTATTGACTTAAGAAAAATTCATGTCTTTGATGCTGAAACAGAGGAATGTATCTTTTAATTAAGCTTAAAATATAGTATTTAAAAATAGATAAGAATTAATGAAGCAGTCGAATTTTAAATTCGGCTGCTTTTTTGATTAATTGTTAAATTTAAAGTATAATTACAACTGTAATCATAATTTAGCTTACGGGAGGAATTAAATATGCCTCGGCAGAAAAAGGATTTTTTGTTAAATCCAGTGGTTGTTACAATTGTTGTAGTTATCGCACTGATAGCCGCTTTTAATTTTTATCAGAATATGACAAGAATGAACCAGCTTGAAAAACAAATTAAAAAGATTGAAGCTGAAATTGCAGAGGCTGAAGCTGAAAATCAAAGGTTAAAGGAGCAGCTAGAAAACAGCAGCAGCCATGAATACATAGAAGAAGTTGCCAGGGAAAAACTTGGCCTGGTAAAACCAGGTGAAAAAATGTTTATTCCAGTTGAAGAGGATGAAGGAGCTGGAGAAGATCAAGATTCAAATGAAGAACAAAGCGAATAAAAAAAGTTTATAGATTTTAACAGAATATAAATATAATAAGCATGTAAAGGAGTTTTTAAATGTCAGAGTATATTAAATCAGATTTAATGCAGCAGGCAGCAGTCGAATTGAATTTGAAAAAAGAAAATATTAAAGCTACAGTAGAGCTTTTAGATTCAGGTAATACAGTTCCCTTTATTGCTCGTTACCGGAAAGAAATGACAGGCAGTCTGGATGAAGAAGAAATCAGAAATGTTGAGGAAAAAATAGATTATTTGCGCCGTTTAAATGAGCGAAAAAATGAGGTTGCTGCAGCAGCCGATAAACAGGAGAAATTAGATGATGAGCTATTAAATAAGCTTAAAAAGGCTGATACTCTGCAGGAAGTAGAGGATTTGTATCGGCCCTTTAAAGTTAAAAAGCAGACCAAAGCTGCGAAAGCAATTGATAAAGGTCTTAAACCATTAGCTGAGTTAATCTTCAGCCAGCAAAAAGATAAATCAGAAATCAAAAAAGAGGCTGAGAATTATCTTGATCCAGAAAAAGAGCTGGAGCAGGTGGAAGATGTATTGAGTGGAGCTGAAGATATTATAGCAGGTGATATATCGGATGATGCTGAACTGCGCAAAAAGCTGAGGGTTTATGTATTTAAAACTGCTAAAATTGTTTCAGAACAAAAAAATGAAGATGAAGAGGGTAAATATCAGGATTACTATGAGTTCAGAGAATCAATAAATAAGATACCACCTCACAGAATTTTAGCCTTAAACAGAGGAGAAAGTGAAGAAGTACTTAGAGTTAAAATAGAAGTTGATGATGAGCGGGCAATAGAGATGATTTATGCTTTTTATGAGTTTGATAAAAATAAGTCTGGCAGCTTTGAACATTTAATAAATGCTGTAGATTATGCCTATAAAAGACTTATTTTTCCATCTTTAGAAAGAGAAGTACGTAATGATTTAACAGAAAAAGCAGAACTAAAGGCTATTAATAATTTTTCAACAAATTTAAGATCTTTATTAATGCAGCCACCGCTGGAAGGAAAAAGGGTACTTGCTATTGACCCTGCCTTCAGGACCGGCTGTAAGCTTGCTGCTTTAGCTGAGGATGGCAAGTTATTAGAAACAGGTGCTATTTATCCCCATCCACCGGTTAATAAGCAAAATGAAGCCGCTGCTGCGATTGCCAAATTGGTTAAAAATTATGAGATTGATTTAATTGTAATTGGTAATGGAACTGCCAGTAGAGAAACAGAGAGTTTTGTGGCAGAACTGATAAAGGGCGGAATGGATGTAGAATATACTATTGTTAGTGAAGCTGGGGCTTCAGTTTATTCTGCTTCGAAGTTGGCCCGGAAGGAATTTCCAGAGTTGGATGTTTCAATTCGGGGAGCAATTTCTATTGGGCGTCGAATTCAGGACCCACTGGCTGAATTGGTTAAAATTGCCCCCAAGTCACTTGGGGTAGGAATGTATCAGCATGATATTTCTCAAAAAAACTTAGAAAAAGCATTGAATGAAGTAGTAGTTGACGCGGTTAATCATGTTGGAGTTGAGATTAACACAGCTTCGGCAGCTTTATTAACTTATGTAGCAGGTATTAGCTCTAATAATGCAGATAAGATTATTAAGCAACGCAGTCAGGAGGGGAAATTTAAGCAGAGAAAGGATCTGCTTGATGTTTATGGTTTTGGACCTAAAACATATGAGCAGGCTGCAGGTTTTATTCGTCTTGATTCAGAAGCTGATCCATTTGCTCTGACTCCCATTCACCCAGAATCATACCAGGCAGCAGAGAAGATATTAGCTAATATTAATTATCAGGCAGCTGATATTAGAGATAGAGAAAAACTGGATCAGATTAGAGAAAAATTAAATGAAATAGATCTTGTAAAGACGGCTTCAGATTTAGAAATTGGTCTGCCAACTGCAAAAGATATTGTGGCTGCCTTAAAACAGCCCGGACGTGACCCTCGCGATTCAATGCCAGCTCCTATATTCCGTAAAGATATCTTAAAAATAGAAGATATTGAGCCGGGAATGATTTTCAAAGGTAAGGTTCGCAATATAGTTGATTTTGGAGCTTTTGTTGATATTGGCTTAAAACAGGATGGACTGCTTCATATTTCTGAGATGAGTCAGATGTATGTTAGTGACCCCTTTGAGATTGTCGAAATAGGGCAGAATATAGAGGTTAAGGTCCTTGATGTTGATCAAAAAAGGGGTAGAATTTCTTTAACTTTAAAATTTTAGAAAATTTTAGCCGATAAATTTGACACCTCTGTCTTAATTAAGTTATAATGGGTACAATATTAATATCTAGGGAGGAATTTTTTAAAGATGTCCATTGAAGTTGGAAGTATAGTTGTAGGAGAAGTTACAGGGATAACAAATTTTGGTGCTTTTGTTGAATTAGAAAGTGGAGAAACAGGCCTGGTTCATATTTCTGAGGTGGCTAACACTTATGTAAAAGATATTAGTAATTTCCTTAAAGAAGGAGACGAAGTTAAGGTTAAAGTTATTAATGTCGATGATGACGGGAAAATTGGCCTTTCCATCAAGCAATTAGAGGATCCAGATGACCGCATTGATCATGCTCCAGAAATGTCCTTTGATGAAAAAATGGAACGTTTCTTGAAGCAGAGCAGTGAGCGTCAGCAAGATCTAAAAAGTAGAGAGGCAAAAAACGGCGGAAGCTCTAAATAAATATTTGCCAATTTTTTATTGACTTTTTAAACATCCTTTAATTCGTTTAAGGGGTGTTTTCTCTTTTTAATGTACAAATTTATAATAAATTAACTACAGGGAGCAGTAATTATGGATGATCATAAAACAATAGAACTTCAATTAGACAGAAAAATTGATAATTTTTTAAAAACTGCCCTTTATTGTCCATTTGGATTCCCGGCAGTTATTACTGTTAAACCATTTGCTAACAATACTGCAGCACCAACTATCTACTGGCTCAGCTGTCCATATTTAAATTACGAGGTCGGCCGCCTGGAAGCTGAAAGTGACTTGATTTCTGAACTGGGAAAAAAATTAAAAACTGATATGGAATTTAAAGTATTAATGGAAGCTGCCCATCAAAGATATGCTGAGAAAAGAAAAAAATTATTATCAGCTGCAGAACTACAAAAAGCCAGGGAAGTATCTGAGGATTTATACAGAATGCTGGTTGAATCAGGTGTCGGTGGGATTAGAGAAAAAGAAGGTATTAAATGTTTGCATACTCATCTTGCTGATTTTTTAGTGGAAAAATCTAATCCGGCTGGAGAAGTTGTCTTTAATAAAGTTGACTGGCCTGAAAACTGTAAAATCTGTAAAGAAAGGGTTGATGAGTTTGAGAGCAGCAGCAATTGATATTGGAACAAATTCCTGTCGGCTGTTGATTGGCGAAAAGAGCGGTGATAATTCCTTTGAGATCCTGGCTAGAGAATTAGAAATAACCAGGTTGGGAGAAGGAGTAGATAAAAATAGAAAATTAAAGGCAGCTGCTGTTGCAAGGGTTTATCAAGCATTAAAAAAGTTTAGAGCCATCATAGATCGCTATCAGGTTGAAAAGCTGCGAGTTATTGGTACAAGTGCTCTTAGGGATGTTGATAATGCATATCTACTTAAAGATAAACTGCAGGAACTGGATTTTAAGCTTGAAATTATAAGTGGTGAAAAAGAAGCTGAGCTCAATTATGCCGGTGCAGTTTCTAATTTAGAAAATGATTTTTTATTAATCGATATTGGTGGAGGAAGCACAGAATTTATCTGGTCTGAAGCCTCAGAAATAAAATTTAAAAGTCTGGACATTGGCTGTGTCAGAATGACTGAAAAATTTGTTGTCAACCCAGAAACTGAATTTAAAACTGAATTGGTTAATAAAATTAGTAATTATGTAAATGATTTGTTAGCAAGTGAACTTGATTTTAATAGGGAATTTAAAATTCGAGGAGTGGGGGGCACAATTACTACTCTGGCAGCTATTAAACTGGGGCTTGAAGTTTATGACAGCAGTAAAATTGAAAATACAGAGATTAATAAAAAAGAATTAGAAAAAATTATCAAGAAACTGAGCAATTCAAACTTAAAAGAGAGAAAAAATGTTAAAGGATTACAGCCCCAGAGAGCGGATATAATTATAGCTGGTTTAATAATTTTAAAAGCTATTTTAGATTTTATTGACAGTAGTGAATTGTCGATCAGTGATCATGATCTGCTGCATGGTTTAATAAAAAATCAATTAAATATATAATTTTGCAGGTTTAGATTTCTAGATCTTGAAATATAGTAATAAAGTTATTTTTTGGAGGATTTTTTATGGAAGCTAAATTTAGAGATTATATAATTAAAAACAATTTACTTAAAGACTGCAAAAAACTGTTGCTAGCTGTCTCAGGTGGTCCTGATTCTTTAGCTATGCTGGAGCTTTTTTCTGAATACAAAGAAGAATTTGATCTTAAAATAGCTGTGGCACATGTAGATCATAAGCTGCGGGAAGAGTCTGCGGCAGAGGCTGAATTTGTTAAAGCTTACGCTCAAAAAAAGGGTTTTGATTTTTTTTTGAAGCAGGTAAATTTACCTGAATTAATCAAAAAAAATAATTCTTCAGCTGAAGCTCTGGCCAGAGAATTAAGATTTGATTTTTTTAAAGAAATTATTCAAAAAAACAATTATGATTTACTGGCTCTAGCACATCACAGAGATGACCAGGCGGAAACTGTCCTTTTGAATTTGTTTAGAGGAAGTGGTCTGCAGGGTTTAAGTGGAATTCAGTCTAAGACAGAGTTGAATGGGATAAAAATTATCCATCCTCTGCTTGAATTTAATAAAGAAGAAATATTAGCATATTGTAAGCAAAAAAAACTCGAACCTCGTTTTGACAGCACTAATCAGGAGAATATCTACAGCAGAAATATTATTAGAAATGAAATTTTTCCGCTGGTAGAAAAGAAGATAAATTATAATGCCAGGGAAGTTATTGCCCGCAGCAGCAAATTAGTTGCAGCAGAAAATAATTTTCTGCAGGAGATGGCAGCAAAAAAATATGAACAAATCGTAAAATCAGAAACCGATAATAAAATAGTTATTGATTTCAATGAAATTATTAATCTGGATCAGGTTTTGCAGCGCAGAATTTATAGATTTATCTATAATAAGTTAAACAGTAATCTTGATGATTTATATCTTGACCATATTTTTGAAATAGAAAAATTGATTCAAAACCAAAAGACAGGCCGCGGGGTTGATATTGCCTCCGGTATTAGAGTGGAAATTAGTTATTCAAGTCTAATTTTTTTCAAAAAAACTAATTCCACCAATAAATTAAATAATAAAATTAAATTTGAAGTTGAGGAAACAATAGAAATTGATAATAACTGCAGTTTTGTGAGCCAAATTATAGATATTGATGATTTTTCTTTTTCTACTGATTCTCTGACAGCTGCTTTTGATTATCAAAAATTACAATTACCTTTATTTTTAAGAAATAGAAAAGCAGGAGATAAGATAAAGCCACTGGGTATGGCAGGGCATAAAAAAGTTAAAGATATTTTAATTGATCAAAAAGTTCCAAAACAGAAGAGGGACCAGCTGCTGCTTATTGTGGATGCAGAAGACAACATCATCTGGCTGCCTCCCTATAAGATTTCTGATATTTACAAAATTACCAGAGAAACAGATAAGGTTTTAATTTTAAAGTTAAAATATAATGAGGAGGATTAAAATGGGAAAAAACACTGTTTTTGCAGACGATATTAAAGAAGTAATTATTGATGAGGAAGAATTAAAGCAGAGAATTTCAGAATTGGGAAAGGAAATTACAGACAGTTATGAAGAAGATGATGATATTGTAATGCTCTGTATCCTGAGGGGAGCGGTTTTATTTATGGCTGATCTGGCTAGAGAAATTGACTTACCTGTAGTTTTTGATTTTATGGATGTTTCAAGTTATGGTGCTTCCACAGAATCATCTGGAGTTGTTAGGATAATCAAAGATATGGAAGAAAATATTGAGGGGAGACACCTCTTAATTGTAGAAGATATAATTGATACAGGTAGAACTCTTAAACATGTAGTTGATATGCTCGAAACTCGTGACCCAAAAAGTATCAAAGTGGTTACTCTTCTAGATAAACCTGATCGAAGAGTTCAGAAAGAAATTGATGCAGATTTTAATGGTTTTGAAATTCCTGATAAATTTGTTGTAGGTTATGGTCTTGATTTTGCGGAGAAATACAGGAATCTATCATTTATTGGTGTTTTAAAGGAAAAGTTATATATATAAATACTCAGCGACTTAAAGATTAATATTTATATTTTTTTGATTTTTAATTGAAATTTAATATTGATAGTTTATAATATAATTTAGTTGAGCTAATTAATAAAATAAAAATTATAAAATATTAAGTGCCAGTAAAGCTCATTTTATTTACAAAATATAAATGTTGTGTTATAATATTTTACTGTATATGATTTAAGTCGTAGGGGAGGTAAATAAATTTGAATAAGTTTGTTAAAAATATAGGATTTTATTTAATTCTGATTGCTATATCAATTTTAGTTGCACAGTTCTTTATGCAGCAGGGACCATCAACTCTAGAAGATTTTACATACACAGATCTTCTAACTGAAGTTGAAGCTGATAATATTAACCAGGTGACTATTATTGGTAATCAGGAAGTGACAGGTTCAATAAACAGTAGAAATTTTAAAGTTCCAGTTCCACCTGAGGCGATTCCATCACTAATGCAGGAATTGCGGGCTGGTGATGTGAATATAAAAACTGAGCCACAGCCGACAACACCATGGTGGATTAATATTCTAAGTTATATTTTACCTGTTGTGATTTTAATTGTTGCCTGGATTTTCATTATGCAGAAAATGCAGGGTGGCGGCAGCAAGATGATGTCATTTGGTAAAAGCAAGGCTAAACTAAATGAAAGTGATGTTAAGGTAACTTTTGATGATGTTGCTAATTATGATGAGGTTAAAGAAGAATTACAGGAAGTAATTCAATTTTTAAAGAAACCGGATAAGTTTACCGAGTTGGGTGCTGAAGTGCCTAAAGGAGTTTTGATGGTTGGACCTCCTGGAACAGGTAAAACACTTATGGCAAAGGCAGTTGCTGGAGAAGCGGGGGTTCCCTTCTTCTTTATCAGTGGTTCTGACTTTGTGGAAATGTTTGTTGGGGTTGGTGCCTCAAGAGTTAGAGATTTATTTGAAAAGGGTAAGAAAAATTCACCCTGTATTATTTTTATTGATGAGCTTGATGCAGTTGGACGCCAGCGTGGAGCCGGACTTGGTGGCGGCCATGATGAGCGTGAGCAGACCTTAAACCAGCTCTTAGTTGAAATGGATGGTTTTGAACCAAATGAAGGTATTATTTTAATGGCTGCAACCAATAGACCCGATGTTCTAGATCCAGCTTTATTGAGACCTGGACGTTTTGACCGTCAGGTAATGGTAGATAAACCTGATAGATTGGGAAGACAAAAAATATTAGAAATACATGTTAAGGATAAACCTTTAGGTGACGACATCGATTTAGAGGTACTTGCTAAAAGAACCCCTGGATTTACCGGTGCTGATATGGAGAATCTTGCTAATGAAGCTGCTATTTTAGCGGCCAGAAGATCAAAGAAAATCATCGCAATGAAGGAATTTGATGATGCTATTGATCGAGTTATTGCTGGACCTGCTAGAAAGAGCAAAGTAGTTTCTGAAGAAGAGAAAAATCTTGTTTCTTATCATGAAACTGGACATGCTCTGCTGGGTGAACTGCTGGAGCATGCTGATCGTACTCATAAAGTGACAATTATACCTCGAGGTAGAGCCGGTGGATTTACAGTTCCTCTGCCGTCAGATGATCAGAACTTTATGACCAAAGGACAGCTTTTAGATAAAGTTACCAGTCTAATGGGAGGAAGAGCTGCGGAAGCAATTTTCCTGGATGATATTAGTACAGGTGCTCAAAATGATATTGAACGAGCAACCCAGATTATTAGAGCAATGGTGACTGAATACGGAATGAGCGAAAACTTAGGTCCTCTAACCTTAGGTCAAAAACATGATCAGCAGGTATTTCTGGGTAGAGACATTTCTCGTCAGAGAAATTACAGTGAAGAAGTCGCTGCTCGAATTGATAAAGAGATTAGTAAGATGGTTGAGGAATGCTACAGTAAGGCTGAACGACTGCTCAGAGAAAATTCTGAGACAGTAGAAAAAATTGTTGCTGCCTTAAAAGAATATGAAACTTTACATGCTGATCAGATTAAACGTCTGATGAGAGGTGAAGAAATTACTGGAGATCCAGATAAAGATAGAATAGAAGAAGATGATTCTGATGGTGGAGATAAGCAGGAGAGTATAATCACTACATTTGAACCTGAACCACAGAATGGTTAAGATCTATAAATAATCAAACGGCCAGCTTCTGCTGGTCGTTTTTTTATCTAATTAAATGTTCTCCTTTTACTTTTAATTTCATTATCGAAATGCTATAATAATGATCAATAATGAAAAACGATAAAGAGGTGAAAGTATGGAAAATAAAATCTTAAGAAAACTTTTTTTAGCTTTCATGAGAGTTCATATTCTATATCATGCTAAAAAAGAACCTTTTTTTGGCCTCTGGATGATAGAAGAATTAAAAAGTCATGGCTATAATATAAGTTCCGGCACATTATATCCAATTCTGCATTCAATGGAATCAGATGGGATATTAATTAGTGAAGAGAAAACTGTTGAGGGTAAAGTAAGAAAGTATTACAGTCTTACAGCAAAAGGAGAAGAGGTTTTAAAGGAAGTAAAAACAAAGACCAGAGAGTTATCAGATGAAATTATGAATTAGAAGGAGGTAAATATGTTTAAACTTGAGAATGTTATATTTAAAGATATTTTAAATATTGGAAAGATAGAACTGGAAAAAAATTTAGTTACAGCAATCCTGGGCAGCAGTGGAGGTGGTAAGACAACTTTTCTAAAGCTGCTTAATAATATGATCACAGCTGATCAGGGAGAAATCTTTTATAAAGGGAAAAATATTGAAAGCTATGATCCTGTTGCTTTGAGGAGAGAAGTTGTAATGCTGCCGCAGGATCCGGAGATCTTTAAGGGGACTATCAGAGATAATTTTAAAATAACTGAAGAAATTGCTGCTAATGGAATTTCTAAAAATTTAAATTATAAAGAGCTGCTGGAGAAAGTTTCGTTAAGTCAAAATTTGAGTGATAATGCTGAGAATTTATCCGGAGGAGAAAAACAGCGTCTGGCTCTGGCTAGAGTTATGCTTTTAGAACCAGAGGTGCTTCTTTTAGATGAGCCATCATCTTCTCTGGACAAGAAAACAGAAGAAAAGATTATTCAGATGGTAGTTGATTATGTTAGAGAAAATAAGAGAACATTAATTATGGTTACTCACAGTCCAGAGATAGCCGAAAAATTTGCTGATAGGATAATTAATATAGAAGCTGGCAGAATTACTGATTGAATAGTTTAAATAAGCAGTTAAAAACAGGAGGAGTGAAATTTATGGAGAATGATATTATAAACATACAATTATTACAGCTGGTATTTGCCTATATTTTTGTTTTGATTTTGCTTTTTATTGTCAAGCAAAAAGAAATTGGACATAAAGGTGAAATATTGCTGGCTTCAGTTAGAATGACAATTCAATTAGTTGCAGTCGGTTTTATTTTAGAATACGTTTTTGCAAATCAAAATCCATATTACAGTATTTTGATCCTGCTGATCATGGAGATTTTTGCAATCTATAATATTTATGGCAGGGTTGATTCAAAAATATCAAAAAAAATGAAGGGTATAATTGCAGGCTCAATGTTTTTGGGGACTTCTATAAGTATTTTTTTCTTTGTTCTGATAGTAGTTGGGCTTGAGCCGTGGTTTAGAGCTGACTATTTTATTCCGCTATCAGGAATGCTGATTGGAAATTCAATGACCGGAATATCTTTGGGAGTTAATCATTTAATAGACGGATTTAAGGATAATAAAGCACTGATCGAAAATTACTTAATGCTGGGTGCTGAACCAGAAACTGCTGTTAAAGAAATTAGCAACAGAGCGTTTTATAATGCTGTACTGCCAACAATTAATTCGATGATGGGGATGGGAATTGTATTTCTTCCTGGGATGATGACCGGTCAGATTTTAGCGGGAGCCTCTCCAGTAATTGCTATCAAGTATCAGATTGCAATTATGATGGGGATTTTAGGAAGTGTAACCTTAACTGTATTTTTTATGGTAAACCGCGGTGCCAGGACATTTTTTAATTCCAGAAAGCAGCTGAACATCTAATTAACGAAAAAACAAGTGAAATAAATATCAAAGCAGGAATTAATTAAATTACATTGAAATAATATAATAAGAATTAAATATAATTTAAATTTTCAAACAAATTATCGAGGGGGAAGTATAGTGAAAAGTGATATTCAAATTGCTCAGGAAGCCACAATGAAAGAAATCACAGAAATTGCTGAACAGATTGGTTTAAAAGAAGATGACCTGGAATTATATGGTAAGTATAAGGCGAAAGTTAAACTGGATGTACTAAAAAGACTTTCTGATAATTCTGATAGCAAACTGGTGCTGGTAACTGCAATTACTCCAACTCCAGCTGGAGAGGGTAAAACCACTACTACTGTTGGATTGGGACAGGCATTAAATCGGATCGGAAAAAATGCAGTTATTGCAATTAGAGAGCCTTCTTTAGGACCTACAATGGGGATTAAAGGTGGTGCAGCAGGTGGTGGTTATGCTCAGGTAATTCCTATGGAAGATATTAATCTTCACTTTACAGGTGATATTCATGCAATTGGGATCGCTCATAATCTGCTGGCAGCCGCTATTGATAATCATATTAAGCAGGGCAATGAATTAAATATTGATCCAACTCAAATTACTTTTAAAAGAGCTGTAGATATGAATGATCGAGCATTAAGAAATACTGTAGTTGGACTTGGTGGAACTAAAAATGGATATCCCAGAGAAGATGGCTTTTTAATCACAGTTGCTTCCGAAATTATGGCAATTTTGTGTCTGGCCAATGATTTGATGGAACTAAAAGATAAACTAGGGAAAATTGTAATTGGCTATACTTATGATGGAGAAAGTGTAACAGCTCATGATCTAAAGGTAGAAGGAGCAATGACCGCCTTACTAAAAGATGCTATTAAACCTAATTTAGTGCAGACTTTAGAAAACACTCCCGCTTTTATTCACGGGGGACCATTTGCAAATATTGCTCATGGATGTAATAGTGTAATGGCAACTAAATTTTCAATGAAACTTGGAGATATTACTGTTACAGAGGCTGGCTTTGGAGCTGACCTGGGAGCTGAGAAATTTTATAACATAAAATCCAGATTTGCTGATTTAGAACCTGATGCAACTGTCTTAGTTGCAACCATTAGAGCTTTAAAAATGCACGGTGGAGTAGAAAAGGATAATCTAAAAGAAGAAAATCTGGCTGCCCTGGAAAAAGGTATGGAAAATTTAGAAAAACATATTGAAAATGTTAATAAATTCGGTGTTCCGACAGTTGTAGCTATAAATAGATTCCCCGATGATACTGAAGCGGAATTAGAATTGGTGAGAAGAAAGTGTAAAGAACTGGGAGTCAATGTAGCTTTATCTGAAGTTTGGGCTAAAGGTGGAGAAGGTGGAGAAGAACTTGCAAATGCTGTTGTGGATGTACTTGAAAATGAAGAGAGCAAGTTTAGATTCCTCTATGATGAAAAGGCTCCAATTAAAGAAAAGATAGAAACTATTGCCACTGAAATCTATGGTGCTGATGGTGTTGATTATAGCGATACGGCTCTGGCTCAAATAAGCAAATATGAAAAGCAGGGTTATGCTGACATTCCAGTCTGTATGGCCAAAACCCAGAGTTCTATTTCTGATAATCCTAATTTAAAAGGAAGACCCAGTGGTTTTAGAATCAGTGTAAAAGAAATTAATCTATCTGCTGGAGCTGGATTTTTAGTTGTAATGACCGGCCCTGTATTAACAATGCCTGGTCTGCCAAAAAGACCTTCTGCTGAAGATATAGATATTGATGCTGATGGAAAAATTTCTGGATTGTTCTAAATAACTTTAAAAATTTGTTTAGATGGGGTATAATAAAAACAAATGAAATATAGTGATAGAGTAGACAGGAGGCGTAGAGTGTTCAGAGATGGGACGTTGCTCTGAAACGAAAGCTTTTAGCTGCGGTCTCCCTGTCGCGTCCGCTGTCACCAAAGTTTCCTCTTTCTTTGGTGCAGATATAAACTATCATCTAACCAGAGAGGGGGGAGGTGTAGAAAATGAAATTAAGCACAAAAAAGATTGCTTATCTGTCTTTTTTAACAGCATTAACCATCATTTTAACCAGAGTATTCAGTATTAGGATTCCAATTGCAGGAGTTGAAGGAGTACGAATTGGTTTTGGTGCTTTGCCGATAATTTTTGCAGGTGTGGCTTTTGGTCCTGTTGCTGGAGGTATTGTTGGTGCACTTGGAGACCTGCTGGGTTATTTTATTAATCCAATGGGAGCTTATATGCCCCATTTTACCTTTACTTCTTTTTTAACTGGTTTTATTCCAGGATTTATGGTGTTTTATGTACTCAAACGCTGCAGAACACTACCTATAATTTTTATCTCAGTGGCTGTAGGACAGTTAATATCTTCTTTAATTCTGGTCCCTTATTTTATTAACACTTTATTTGGAGTACCTTTTACTGTGTTGATGCCACCGAGATTAATAAGTCAGTTAGTTAATATACCACTTTATGCATATTTTATTAAGGTGCTTTTAAATTATGATGCCGTTAAAGTTCGCAAAATTAAAGCGGGCACAAGCTGTTGATAACTTAATAATAATTCAAAAGGGCCCTTTTAGGGTCCTTTTTCTAGGAGAATTTATAAATGGAAGAATATAATATGTTTG
>NZ_QBLR01000334.1:0-3616 GCF_003070835.1 Halanaerobium sp.
TTGGATGATTTTTTGATTTATTTTTGCTCATAATATTTTTATCTTTCTACAAAGTTATCCACATTCCTGCAAAAGCATAGTTTCCTATATAATAAAAAAGGGGGAAGTAAAATTGACTTTTGATCAAATCATTATTTGGGTTATGGCTATAGGTGTTATTTTAGGTGGAATTGATAGAATAATTGGAAATAAGTTTGGATTAGGTGAAAAATTTGAAGAGGGCTTTAATTCTATGGGACCATTAGCACTTGGAATGGTGGGTATAATTACTTTAGCACCAGTAATAGCTAAAGTTCTAGGTCCTATAATAATTCCAATATTTGACTTAATGGGTTCTGATCCGGCTATGTTTGCTAGTGTTCTAGCAAATGATATGGGAGGATATCCTCTTGCTATGGAGTTAGCTCAAAGTGAACAAGCTGGTTTGCTTTCTGGACTTGTAGTTGCAGCAATGTTAGGATGTACAATAGTATTTTCAATACCTGTTGGGCTAGGATTAATCGAAAAAAAGGATCGCCCTTTTTTTGCTAAAGGTTTATTAGCTGGTTTAACAACAATTCCTATAGGAGGATTAGTAGGAGGGTTAATTGCTGGATTTGAATTTCAAATGGTCATAATGAATTTGATTCCAGTTTTTATTTTTTCATTATTTTTAATATTAGGACTTAAATATTATACTGATAATATGATAAAAGGAGCTTTGATATTTGGAAGATTTATAGTTATAGTAATTACAATTGGCCTTTCAGCATCAGCTTTTGAGGCTTTAACTGGAATAGTAATTATTCCAGGTATGGCTCCAATTTCAGAAGGTTTAGCGATAATAGGAGAAATTGGGATAATTTTATTAGGGACTTTCCCAATATTACATTTAATAGTAGAGAACTTAAAAAAACCTCTTAGTAAATTTGGTGAACTACTGGGAATGAATGCTACTGGTGCTGCAGGATTAGTTATAACTTTAGCTAATAGTATTCCGGTGTATAAAATGATGAAAGATATGGATCCAAAAAGTAAAGTAATTAATACAGCTTGGTTAGTACCAGCAACTGCTGCACTAGGAGATCATTTAGGTTTTACAGCCGGTGTGCGACCAGATATGATTACACCTGTTATATTAGCTAAAATGGTAGCAGGTGCTTTAGCAATAGTTGTCGGAGTTTGGGCATCTAAAGATTTAAGTAATGAAATTGCAGAAAGTGAAAAGATAGAACAAGAAGAAGCAGCTTAAAAATTATTTGGGGGTAATTAAATTGAAAAATAATGGTTATATTTTAGGTATTGATCAAGGAACTACTGGCACTAGAACTTTAGCATTAAATGAAAAATGGGAAATTGAATCTCAGGGGTATTATACACATGAACAATATTATCCCAAACCTGGTTGGGTAGAACATGATCCGATAGAAATCTGGCAAAAAACCCAGAATTCAGTTAGTGAAGCTTTAATAAAAGGAGGAATAAATCAAAAAAACTTGAGAGCTATTGGTTTAGATAATCAAGGAGAAACTGTAATTATATGGAATAAAAACAACGGTAAACCTATTTATAATGCTATAGTCTGGCAAGACAGAAGAACTTCTCAACTTGCAGATGAGCTAAAAGAAAAACATGCTAAATTTATAAAAGAAAAAACTGGAGTTGTTGTGGATTCATATTTTTCAGCTTTAAAAATAAAATGGATTTTGGATAATGTAGAAGGTGCTAGAGAAGAAGCAGAAAAAGGTAATTTAATAGCTGGAACTACTGATACTTGGTTAATCTGGAATATGACAAACGGAAAAGTCCATATGACTGATTATTCTACAGCCTCTAGAACAATGCTTTTAAATATAAATTCAAAAGAGTGGGATAAGGATATATTGGATTTATTAAACATACCAGTTAAAATGCTTCCTGAGTTAAAAAATAGTAGCGAAGTTTTTGGGTATACTGATCCAAATAGTTTTCTTGGACTGGAAATTCCTATATCTGGTAGTGCTGTAGATCAACAAGCTGCGTTATTTGGTCAATCTTGCTATAAAAAAGGAATGATAAAAACAACTTATGGAACAGGATGTTTTATGTTGATGAATACTGGTAACAAGATTTGTAATTCTGATAATGGTATTTTAAGTACAGTAGCTTGGAGTTTAGAAGATGAATTAACATTTGCTTTAGATGGGGGGGTTTACATTGCTGGAGCAGC
Source organism: Halanaerobium sp. (assembly GCF_003070835.1). Lineage (NCBI taxonomy): Bacteria > Bacillati > Bacillota > Clostridia > Halanaerobiales > Halanaerobiaceae > Halanaerobium > Halanaerobium sp. The sequence goes on from NZ_QBLR01000334.1 coordinate 2,189, forward strand.
TGTAGAATGGTTGAATAATGGAATAAATATAATAGATAACCCAGCAGAAACAGAAAATATATGTAAATCCATTTCAAATACAGGAGAAGTATTTTTTGTGCCAGCATTTTCGGGTTTAGCTGCACCATATTGGGATCAATATGCTAGAGGAACATTAGTTGGAATTACAGGAGGTACAGAAAGAAAACATATAGTACGAGCAACATTAGAAAGTATTGCATACCAAGTAAATGACAATATGAAAGTTATGGAAGAAGATTCAGGTATTGATATAAATGTTATGAGGGTAGATGGTGGAGCAGTTGCAAATGATTTTTTAATGCAGTTTCAAGCTGATATTTTAGGTATCCCTGTAGATGTTCCTGAAATTACAGAAACTACTGCGTTAGGTGCTGCATACTTAGCTGGATTAGGTATAGGAGTTTTTGATAGCATAGATCAAATTTCTAATAATTGGTCCTTAAAAAAAAGGTATGAACCTAAGATGAGCAAAACTAAAAGAGAATATCTCATTGGTAGGTGGAAAGAAGCAGTTGAGCGTTCTCAAGGATGGGCAAAAAAAGAAATTTTAGAATAAGTATTTAAATGCTTAATTTTAAAATGAACTTTAAGTAATTTAAAATTTAATGAAAAGTGTCTATATTAAATATGTGATAGTAATACGGTAAGATGTTAAGCGGAAAATGAGAAATAATTTAATTAAGTAGTTTCCCCATTTTTTTAAAATAGCTAAAACTCAAAGTTATCAACAGCCAAAAATGTGGATAAGTAGCTCTTAGAAACCCTTAAAATAGATTATCCACAGATTACGTAAAAAAAGGTATCTATGCCCTTGATAAAGGCTATGACGCCAACATGTATTATGAATATTTTACTGAGGGCAACAAAGATTTTGTAATTAGAGCTAAAAGTAACCACAATGTAATTTACAAAGGCAAAAGTTTAAATATCAAAAAAGTAGCTGCTCTCTATAAGGGTAAGTATGCCTACCATTATAGAAATCAGAACAACAAAGAGAGAAAGCTAAAATTCAGCTACACTCCAATTAAATTACCTGCTTTAAAAGATACTGAATTAACTATGGTAATTGTCAGAGGACATGGTATTAATCCAACAATGATTATCACAAATTTAAATCCTAATTCTAAGCGTCTTACTCCGGCAGTTTTAAAAGCATATATTAAAATATGGAGAATTGAAGAATATTTTAGGTTTAAAAAACAGAAATTTGACTTTGAAAACTTCAGAGTTAGATCATTAAAGAAAATCAGAAATTTAGATTTAATTTTATCAATAATCATAGGATTTTTAGCTCTTTTTTCCAATCAAAAGGTAACGTCAAGTATTTTGTGTAAATAAATTAATATCTTTCTTCAAATAGTTGAATTAGTTTTTCTCGAGCAGCTAAAAATCCTTTTAATCTTCTCT
>NZ_QBLR01000335.1:0-3611 GCF_003070835.1 Halanaerobium sp.
AAAATCCTTACCTTCTACTAAAATAACAGCTGAAATATCAGCTAACAGAGCCACACCAACAGTCACCAGACCATCTAAAATAGTCAGCCAGATATTACCTTCTTCTGCCATTTTCATTACATCATGAGGTTCATCACCAAAATAAACACCATTAATTTCAGCATCCAGATTGTTTCCTGCGACTACTTCCAGTTTGTATTTTTCTGCAAATTCTCTTACTGTCATCTTTAATCCCCCCTAAAATTTAATTAATAGCTTATTTAATATATTCTCGCTAACTAAAATATTTCCTTCTTTTGAGCAGTATTCATACTCAATCCTGCAGTCTCAGCACTTAAGTCAAAGAAATCTATAATGGTGGCAGCTATATCACTGAAACTGTCACGACAGCCGAGCTCAAGGTCTGCAGGCACATTTTTGCCATAAACTAAAAGGGGAACAAATTCTCTGGTATGATCAGTTCCTTTATAAGTAGGATCACAGCCGTGATCAGCAGTAATGATTAAAAGATCTCCCTCTTTCATGGCAGCTTTAATTTCAGGAATTCTCTGATCAAAATTCTTTAACGCTTCAGCATAACCTTCTACATTTCTGCGGTGGCCGTAATTCTGATCAAAATCAACTAAATTAGTAAAAATTAATCCCTTTTCAGTCTGTCCAATATATTCAATAGTTTTATCAATTCCATCCATATTATTTGAAGTAGTAATAGAATTAGAAATTCCGCTGTGATTGAAAATATATGTTATTTTTCCAACTGCATTTACTTCTAAACCCTCATCTTTAAGATAATTGAGAACTGTAGGCTCCGGAGGAGTCAGAGAAAAATCTTTTCGTCTTTCTGTTCGTTCAAAGCTGCCGGGCTTCCCCTCAAAAGGACGGGCGATAACTCTGGCTGCTGCATGCTCCCCCCGCAGAATTTTTCTTGCTTTTTGGCAGTAATCGTAGAGTTCTTTGACCGGTATTACATCTTCGTGGGCTGCTATCTGGAATACACTATCTGCAGAAGTATAAACAATTGGTTTTCCTGTCTCCATATGCTTTTGACCTAGTTCTTCGATAATAACTGTACCTGAGGCCGGTTTATTACCCAGTGTTTCCCTTCCAATTGCCTTCTGGAACTGATCCATTACCTCAGCTGGAAAACCATCAGGATAGGTAGGAAAAGGCTTTTCTGAAATCAAGCCAGCGATCTCCCAGTGTCCAGTAGTAGTATCTTTACCCTTTGATTTCTCTGCTGCTTTTCCATAAGCTCCCTCAGCCTCAAGCTCAGAATCAAGACCTTTAATTGGTTCTATTTTCCCCAACCCCAGCTTTTCTAAATTTGGCAGCTCAAGTCCACCTATCTCAGCCGCAATATTCTGCAGTGTTGCAGCTCCCTGATCACCATAATACTCTGCATCTGGCAGTTCTCCAATCCCAACACTATCCATTACTATCAAAATCACTCTCTTAAACTTTTTCAAAATATCACCCCTAAATTATTAATGTTTATGTTGTTAGACGTCAGACTTTTTTTGAAAAATTTTATTTCTTAAATAAAACTCATTATTTAGTCTGAGCCTTAATATCTGTAACTAATGATGCTAAAGATTTATCCTTTAAATCCGGAATTAAAATCCCCATTATCTGATAGAGATATAGAAATTCATTTAGCAGCTCTTCCCTGTCTTCTTCTGGAAGATTCCCCTCTACTTCCATAAATTCCTCTAGATTATCATTGATATTACTAAATGATCGAAATAATTTACGAACCGGATTGTGGGAATTCTTATCACTATCGACATCCCAGTACTCTTTCATTTTCATTCTTTCTCGTTTTAAAAGTACTGCCGCAACTGCTTCTTCCATCGGAATATGAAGATACTTATAAAATAAATCTAGTACCTCCTGTGTTTCTTTACGGCTCAAATTGTGTTTAATTACTGCATCCAGCAGCTGATTGGCTTTATTAGGATCCCCTGTTTTAGATGACAGGGCATGAGCCAGGCTCAAATGGGATAAGGTTATAGGAGAGTCTTCTTTTAAGACTTCTTTTTGATATTTTTCCTTCATCTCCAGAATGTTAAGCCAGAGAGTTAAAGTTGTTCTGGCAACACCAAGTTTTTCAGCTGCATCTTTTTTACTCAGATTATTAGCTTCCATAAATTTATTAATAGAAGTTGCTCTCTCCAGAGGATTTAAATCCTGCCGCTGCAGGTTCTCAATCAGCTGGATCTGCCTAAATTTTTCTGGTGAAACTTCAGCTTCCAAAATCACTGCTGCTATTTTTTCTCGTTCTTCTTTTTTAACAGCCCTCAGTCTTCTTTCCCCTGCAATTAAAAGATAATGATTATCCTTTTTCTGAACTATAATCGGCTGCAGCTGCCCCACTTCTGCAATCGATTTTGCCAGGCTGTCTATTCTTGCCTCCGAAAAATTCTGTCTCACCTGATCCGGCCGACTTTCTATCTCCCGCAGTGATATCTCCTTATATTTCATTTTTACCCCCCATTTAAAGTTTTATTTGAATCATAACTCAAAATAGCTTTCATAAAATTGATTTTTATTCGCTTTTAACATATTATATTATTAGATTGTACTTAAAATTAACTACTAAATTAAAATTTTAACTTTAGCCAAATAATAAATCTCAAAGGAGCATTTAAGATGGAAAAACTATCTGATATAAATAGTTTAACAAAAAAACTGAAGAAAATAAACTACCTGAAGGTAGAAAAAAATAAAAATTTAGCTGAATTTGCAAGTTTTAAGGTTGGAGGACCTGCAGACCTTTTTCTAACACCGGAGAAAATCACAGCTGTAAAAGAACTAATGCCGCTGATTACTAATTCCACTATCCCCTATTTTATTTTAGGAAAAGGCAGCAATTTAATTATTTCCGATAAAGGTTATAGAGGTATTATTATCTACACCGGCAGTTTGAATCACTATCAATTTGAAGGTAATCAAATTACTGCAGAATCTGGACTGGAGCTTAAAGAAATTGCAGATCTGGCCTACGAAAATTCTCTCAGCGGTTTTGAATTTGCAGCTGGAATCCCCGGTTCACTGGGAGGCGCACTCTATATGAATGCCGGAGCCTATGGCAGAGAAATGAAAGATGTAATTATTAAAGCACAATTTATTGATCAAAAGGGGAAATTAATTGAACTCAGTAAAGCCGAACTAAAACTTGAATACAGAACAAGTATTTTACAAAAAGAAGATCCAGACTGGACTGCAGTCAATGTTACAATCAAACTTAAAAAATCTAAAAAAAATTTAATCAAGGCAAAAATGGATGAACTGCACAATAAGCGCTGGAGCAAGCAGCCGATGGAATTACCGAGTGCCGGCAGCATTTTTAAAAGACCTCCTGGACACTATACCGGTCCCCTGATCGAAGAGGCAAAAATGAAAGGGTTTCAAATTGGCGGCGCCCAGGTTTCTACCAAACATGCAGGCTTTATAGTCAATAAAGATCATGCTACAGCTGAAGATATAGTCAAACTAATTGAAAAAGTTAAAAAAGAAGTTTATAAAATAAGCGGAGTCCAACTTGAAGTCGAACCCCGTTTTTTAGGTGAATTTTAATCGAGCAGTTCCTCCTTTTTACTGCGGGGGAGCTG
>NZ_QBLR01000336.1:0-3605 GCF_003070835.1 Halanaerobium sp.
AGAGATATTTTCGAAGCTGCAGTTATTGAGTATTTACGAAAGTATGGTTACAGAGATGCAGTTGATTCTCTTCTTAGATGACAGAAAAGTTACAAAAACATTATTTCTTACAGCAATCGTTACTCTTTTTACAGAAGAGAGCGGTTGCTTTTTTGTTTTTAGCAACAGAATTTGGTCCAGATGGTTCCAAAACTAGAGGTTTACTATCATTAGTTTATGCTTAGGTTTCCAAATGGTAGCAACATTTATCTTTATTTTATCTTTAGAACAACAAATGGTATTTATTCTTCCTACTCCATGAACCCTTGTGTGACATGGGATTATAGAGATGGTTATTTCTTCAAAAAATGGAATATATTTAGTAATGGTTACTAAAACATCGTTGCTGGCAACACTATCGGCCGAAGTGCTGCTGCGGAGGTGCTCATATAACCACTATAAATTAGATTCAACTGGCAAGGATGCCAGTATAACAACACAAAATTTCAAGGAGGAATAAATAATGAGAATTAATACAAACGTTGCTGCGTTGAATTCATACAACCAGCTAAAAAACACACAGAATAACTTAAGTAAGTCTTTATCAAGGTTGTCTTCAGGTAAGAGAATCAATGGAGCTTCTGATGATGCTGCGGGTCTAGCAATCAGTGAGAAAATGAATGCTCAGACAAGAGGTTTAGCAATGGCTCAAAGAAACGCTCAGGATGGTATTTCAATGATTCAGACTGCTGAGGGTGCTCTTAAAGAAACTCACTCTATTCTTCAGAGAATGAGAGAGTTAGCAAATCAGTCAGCTAATGGTACAAATACTGAAGCTGATAGACAGTCAATTCAGGATGAGATTTCTCAGTTGAAAAGTGAGGTTAACAGAATTGCTGACACTACTGAATTTAACACTCAGAGTCTATTAAAAGGTGATGGGACTAATAATTTAGAGTCAACCAATCTTGATTTAACTACTTTAACAAGTACAACTCAAGACGGAGCAGATGCATACTCTGTAGAAATTAAGGCAACAGCTGATTTACAAGCCACTCTAGCTGCTGGAGAAAATCTAAGTGTAGATTTAAATGGTAGATCTTTTACAGTTAATTATACAAACGGCGGTGGAACAGCTGGAGATTCTAGCGTTTCAGGAACTACTGCAACTGTTGATTTAGGTGGTGCTGCTAACTCAGTTGATGATGCAGCAGTTACTAAATCTACTGCAGAATCTTTACAAACTATGATTGATGCTAATGAGGATTTGGCAGGAAGTTATAAAGTTACCGAGTCTGGTGGAACAATTACAATTGAAGCTTTAAAAGATGGAGAGTTTGCAGGTTCTAAAGGTAATATATCTGCTGACACTACTACTCCTGCAAATGTTACAATGCAAACTAATACTGCTGATACAAGTGGTACACTTGAAGCTTATACTCCTGGTACTACTGGTACAGTAACAGGTCAAGATATAGCTGCAAAATCAGAAGTTAAGGAAATAGATTTTTCTGGTATTGCATCTGCTGCTGATGCAGAAAAGTTAACTGGTACAGGAATGACAATAAACAGTCAGCAAATAGAGTTTTATGATGCAGATCAAGGAGCTTATGAAGGTGATGCATTAGGAATTGATATTAGTGATGTAACTGATGGTGCTACACTTGTAAGCGCAATTACTACTCAAGCAACTGGTAAATTAGATGGAGTTTCAATTGCTCAAGGTACTGCAGCAACTGATTTAGAGATTACATCAGCAGATGCTGGAGCAGATAGTGAAGTAGCTATAGAGAACGGTGGAACTCGAGAAAACTTTACTTCTGTTTTCCAGATTGGTTCAAATAGTAATCAAACAATGGATATTTCTATTGGTGATATGAGCAGCCAAGGACTCAGTATTGCTGATATTGATGTTACAACTGCAGAGGGAGCTCAAGAAGCTCTTGATACTTTAGATTCAGCTATATCTGAAGTTTCGGATCAGCGTTCCCAATTAGGTGCTGTTCAGAACAGATTGGATCACACAATCAATAACTTAAACACAGCTGAAGAAAACTTAACAGCTGCTGAATCTAGAATCTCTGATGTAGACATGGCTAAAGAAATGATGAACTTTACTAAGTCTCAGATCCTAAGCCAGGCTGGTACAGCTATGATGGCTCAAGCTAACCAGTTACCTCAGGGAGTACTTCAGTTACTCGGTTAATTTCTTGAAGAGAATAATATTGATATAGACTAACAATCAAGCCGGCCGGTTTTCCGGCTGGCTTTTTTTAAAAGAAAGGGTGGAAGCTATTATGAGAGTAGATAGTGTGGAATCTCTTTCCAACCGTCAGATTCATAATAATAACAGCAATAATCAAAGCACTAGAGTTAATAGAAATGATAATAGCAAACTTAAGCCTGAATCTCTTCGAGAAAAAGAAGAATATTCTGAGCAAGAACTTGAAGATGAAGTCAGAGAATCAGTTAAAGATATAAACGAAATAGTAGATAGAGTTAAAGAAGGACTTTCCTTTCAAATTCATGAAGATACAGAAAAGATGATGGTTAAGGTAGTTGATTTAAATACAGATGAAGTAATAAAAGAACTACCACCGGAAGAGATGCTTGATTTACAAGCTAGAATTCATGAGATGGTAGGGATTCTTATAGATGAGACGGTTTAGGAAGAAGGTGTTATAAATGAGTGATTTAAGTCTTGGTGGATTAGCCACTGGTATGGATACAGACTCAATAATAAATCAATTAGTTCAGCTAGAACAGCGTCCAATCATCAATTACCAGCAGGAAATATCAGAACTGGAACAGACTAAGGGTGCCTGGAGAGATGTTAACAGCAGGTTGGATAGATTAGAAGATAGGACTACTGACTTGAAATTTGCTGCAACCTATAATTCACGCAGTTCAAGTTCCAGTAATAGTGATGTTGTTACAGCTACAGCAACAAGTGATGCTGATGAAGCTAATTATTCTGTTACTGTTAATAGTGTGGCTACTAGTCAAAGGATTGCTGGTGACAGATTAGACGATTCTGCAACTGCTATCAATGAGCTTGCAGGATTTACCTCAATTGCTGCAGAGAATAATATCCAGGTCAATGGTGCAGATATCACAATTAATGAGACAGATACTTTAAGTGATATCAGCAATAAAATAAATGATGCTGATGCTGGGGTAAATGCTTCTATTGTAGATAATCATCTTGTGTTGGAAAGTACTGAGACAGGGGAAAAAAATGAGATTGCTCTAGTAGATGATAATGATCTATTTAAAAGTCTGGGTATACTTCAAACAGGAGATAATGATAAAACTCTATCTTCAAATTTGTTTGAAGTGAAAGATGCAGATACAGCTTTAGGATTAACTGGAAGTTTTCAGATTGATGTAGAAGGGGGTACTGGATCTGGAGAAATTACTATTGATGAAACAACAACTCTTAATCAAATAAGAGATAAAATCAATGCAATTGGTGGAGATCTTTCTACTACAGTCAATGAAACACCAGAAGGTAAATTTTCTCTAGCAATTACTAGTGCTGCAGCTAATTCAGATATTAAGTTAAGTAATACTGGTGTTAATAACAATGTTTTATCTGATCTTGCTTTTGGTAATCGTAGTTATAA
>NZ_QBLR01000337.1:0-3584 GCF_003070835.1 Halanaerobium sp.
ACAACCGCCAGCAGTTCAGTTAACCTTGCTGGATATTTAAGCCAGAACAATGTCGAATTAGCATCCCAAAATTTCACAGCCATTTTCAAACCGATTGCACTTATAACATAAGGAAAAGTAAAAGCTGAAAAACTAGGGTAAAATCCAACTTTAAGCATTTTCGGCAAATAAATGGTTACCCCGATTAACATGGCCAAAGTCAGACTAGTAAGTAAACCAACCATCATAATATTTTTTTCAGAAAAGGAACTTAAATAACCTGCCAGACAAAGTCCAGCCGGAGCTGTAAAAATAGTAATCGTTGGCAAAGCAGGATCTTTTATGTCTTTAACCCAAAAAACACGATAAATAACTACTGGTAAAAGCACCAAATAAGCAGCAAAACCAAAATAAAAAATACCCTGACCTAATTTCAAATTATTAAAAGCAGGTGCAGTTACACTGGCAACCACTAATCCTACATAAACAATAAAATAACTGGCAAACACCTGTTGGATTTTAAAATTAAAGATAAAACTGATTGTAAACCAGATAATCCAAACTATATGTAAGATAATAGCGAAATACCAGATAGAAGAAGCCAGATTAGGAATTATATTTAATAAATAAGTAGCAAGAATCATCAAAGCCATAAAAAAAGTAGGAGTAACACTTGCAATAACTGGATTTCTTAAATCAGGCCCAAAACTATCTCTGGCTATTAAAAAACGTCCAACTAAAAATAATGCTGTTAAAACTGATAAAATTCCTGCCAGATAGCGGTAATAGATATTATAACCTGCTACTAAGTTACCTAAACCTGCCAGTCCAAGCATCAGACCAGCAATCGGAATAGGAGTTTTTTTAATTAAATTTTTCATAACAAAAATTCTCCTTTTTAAATTTTATTTGTTTTAATTATTCAACCAGTCCATCTTCAATAAATCTTTCCATTACCCAGGCCGCAACTTCACCAGAAATTTGAATGCAGTGAGCTGCTCTTTCTGGACTGCCAAAATCATCAAAATCTTTAGTCAGGACTCTGCAGCAAGTCGAACCATAAGTCTCCTTTATGTAGTCATGTAGAGAAGCGTTTGCAGGAAAACATTTTTCTGGCATTTCTGCTCCTGGTTCAGTTCTACCATATTTTAAACCAAGGGCCATAACCCCACCGCTGACTGCTCCACATAAACATTTTGATTTGCCAATTCCTATTGGAAATCCAGAAGCCAACTTAACAATTTCTGGATCAACTTCTTTACCTAATAATTCATTTATTGTTGTTAAAACTGCTTCTGAACAATAGAATTCTCCTCTACGAAAATAACCTTCTGCTCGTTCCCTTGCCTCGTTAACTAACTTCTGTTGTTTGTTATTCATTAATAATCTCCCCTCTAAATAAATATTTTTTAATTATCTTATTATAGTCTGAATCAAAATATAATCATGATTATTCTTAATTTCACAATAATTATAGCATAGTTGGTTTTAATTATAAAGTATTTTTATAATTTTTATAACTTTTCTTTATGATTTGGTTTCAAGAAACAGAAAATAAATGTTAGATTATTATGAAAATATAGGCTGCAGGTGTCTATGATATTAATTTCAAAAAACTTAAAGTAGATTTATTGGCTTTTACAGGTCATAAAGCTCTGATAGAACCGACCGAAACCGGTTAAATGTTTTAAATGATATTTTATAAAATATTTTTAGCAGCTTCAATAAAAGTATTAATCAAATAGTCATCATGGCGATTTTTATTATAGGCTAAATAAAAATTTCTTTCATATTCTGCATCGGCAACTTTTATTTCAACAATTCTTCTACAAGCAGCAGCTTTTTTAGCTGCTATTTTTGAAATAAAAGAAATACCAAGTCCAGATTCAACAGCAGAAATAACAGCTTCTGTACTTCCTAACTCACTTATAATATTAAAATCTTCCAGTTTAAAAGCAGCTTCTTTAAAAGCTAAAATAGTAGCTTTTCTGGTTCCTGAACCTTCCTCTCTCATTAATATACTATGATTCTGAAGTTCTGCTAAAAACACTTTTTCTTTTCCCGCTAAAGGATGATTTAAAGGTACTATTAAACTCAAGTTATCACTGCAGAGTTCTATTGATTTAAACTTATTGTTTTTGGGTTTATAACCAACTATTATCAAATCCACTTCATTATTTTCTAATAAATTAATCATTGACCTGCTGTCACCAACTGAAACTTCTGTTTTTAAATCATCAATATTTTTATTTAGAATTGAAAGTATCTCAGGCAATAGATATGCAGAAGGAATCGTACTGGAAGCAATTTTCAGCTGCTTGGTCTGCATATTTTTTTTACTTTCAACTTTCTGTTTTAAATATCCCCACCTTTTAACAATTTTCTTACCTTCTTGATAAACTATTTTGCCAGCAGGACTAAGAATAATCTGACCTTTCTCTTTATAAAAAAGCTCTGTATCAAAATATTTTTCAAGCGATTTAATCTGCATACTTACTGCTGGCTGACTAATTTCAAACTTTTCAGCTGTCAGCGAATAACTTTCCAAATCAACTAAAGTAATAAAAGTTTTTATTCTTTCAATCTTCATTTAATCATTCCTTTATTATTAAGTACCAAATTTGATATCTTTGATGCTTTAAAAGATTGTTTAAAGTTCTTAGAAAAAGAAAGAGTTCTGCTTCAGATTATCCGGTGACAGGACAGAATATTATCTGGCCTTAATTTCACCCCTTGGTGTTCCGACAAACTCTTCGGATAATTTGTCCTTATACATCTTATCATCAGCCTTTTTTAATATTTCTTTTATATCCTGTTCTGGCTTTTCTTTTGTTGCCTCACCCAAAGCAATAGAAATAGGAATCGGATTATTATTTATTTTTTTACATTTTTCTTTTATTCTTTTATTAATTTTCTCTGCAGTTTCTTTTGTGGTGTTTGGAAGCAAAACTGCAAACTCATCTCCACCATATCTAGCTAATATATCTTCTTCACGCAAAGATTCTTTTAATATTTGGGAAGCTTGAATTAATATCTCATCCCCTTTTTTATGACCATAACTATCATTAATTATTTTAAGTCCATTAAGATCTGCAATAATAATACTTATTGGTAGTTTTCGTTTAGTATCCAATCTCTTTATTTCATTTTCAAAATATCTACGATTATACAAATTTGTTAACTCATCATGAAAAGAAAAATATTTTAAATTTTTTTCAATTTCTTTTTCTCTACTAATGTCATTAGCTGCTATAATAATTTCTGATCCATTTTTTTTAGATAAAATAATTTCAATTTTATATTTCAAAAAGACTTTTTTGCCCCAATTTGTAGTATATTCAAGATTACCCTCAAATATATCTTTATTTTTAGATGATAAAAAATCATTATTCCAAATATGTTTAATTTTTTCAACATTATTTAAATTAAATTTTTTAACTTCTTTTTTATTGGGAGCACCCAATAATTCTATCATTTCCTTATTTACTTCTAGTATGTTTCCTTTTATTTGACCCTCCTCGGGGCAAGCCCTCGAGGATTCCTGCTTCTTAGAAGTGGTAACCCACCATCTCCACAGGCTTAAAATCCTGTTAGCCCAACAGTAT
>NZ_QBLR01000338.1:0-3583 GCF_003070835.1 Halanaerobium sp.
TAACAGATTATAGATAAAATAAAATTATAATAATTTATTTATTGATAAATTTAAATTATAGCTAATCGATTTAAAATTGTACGCTTTTAGCTATTTAGGGAGGAAAAATTAAAATGATAGATTTTAGACATCAAACTTTTCTGCAGCTCTGTCAGATTAAAAATTATACTAAAACCGCTGAAAAACTCCATGTTACTCAGCCAACTGTAACTCAGCACATTAAATATCTGGAAGAATATTATGACATAAAATTATTTAATTACAGCGGCAAAAAACTTAGTTTAACTGAAGCCGGCAAAAAGCTCTATCAGTATACAGAAAGAATGGCTGCAGATAGTAAAGAAATAGCAAAAGCTGTCAGCAATAAATCATCCAAGCAAAGCATAAAATTTGGTGCTACTCTCTCTATTGGAGAATTTGTAATGCCCGATATTTTAAACCAGGCAATGTCAGAAAATCCTGAGCTTAATTTTGATATGCTGGTTGAAAACACGACAACACTGCTCGAGAAATTAAAAGCGGGAGAGATAAATTTTGCAGTTCTAGAAGGCTTTTTTGACAAAACCAAGTTTGGATATCACCTTTTTAGTAAGGAAAAATTCATTGGGATCTGCTCTACAGACTCAAAATTAAGCAGAAAAAAGATTACAATAGATGAGCTCTTAGATTCACGTCTGATTTTAAGAGAAGGTGGATCCGGGACCAGAGAAATTTTAGAACAGATTCTTTATACTAATAATTTAAATCCAGAGAGTTTTACCAGTTATTTAGAAATTGGTAATCTAAATGCTATTAAAACCCTGGTTGCAGAAAATAAAGGAATTTCTTTTATCTATCAGGCGGCAGCTGAAAATTATTTGAAAAAAAATAAAATATCAGCTTTAAAAATTAAGGGCTTTAATATCAAAAGAGAGTTTAACTTTGTCTATTTAAAAGACAGTATTTTTGCAGAAGAATACCTTAAATATTTTAAGCTATTTATTAATCTAAGAGAGTAAAATCAAGAAAGCTGTTCTGACAGTTTAAATCAAACCATCAAAACAGCTTAAAAATTTATCTTATTCAATTTTTTCTGCAAGCCTGTCAGCTAAGTTAAGCAGTTCATCTTTCTGCTTGAGACCTTCAATAAATCTTTCAGGGATCCTGGAAAAACCAACCTGAGCTCCGATTAAGGCACCGGTCAGCATTGTTCTCACCTGATTCTGGCCGCCTCCATTAAGGGCATTGAGCACTCCTGCTTCAAAATCATCTTTAAATCTAGCAGCTAGATAATAAACTGCAGGCAGCATATGATAAATTGCACAGGGCATTCCGTAAACAATTGAAGCTTTCCAGGCAGGCTCAATTACTATATTCTGATCCTCAGCTGCTCGAGCCATATAAGAAGGGGAAAGCAATCCATCAGGAGAGGCAAAGACCCCCTCACCATAGAGGTCAGACTCTTTGACCATCTTATCTCCTGCAGGTGGATTTAAATTATCAGAAGTTACCTTATGGAAGGGTAATTTACCCTGATCTACAGCCTGCATTAGTTTTTTAGAAATTTCCGGATCAAGTTTTTCTCCTCGAATCAAAAGAGCAAGCACTGAACTGTAGGCTACAGTTAAAGATCCAATCAGATTATCAGCCTGAGTTAAAGCTGTATTTTCAGTAATATTCAGACTCAAATCTTCAAGATCTTCTGCATAAAAAATTGCCTGAGCAATATTTCTTTCAATTGCCTCAGTAGTATCAGCATTACCTGCTACCTGATCCCAGGGTAGTTTATTTTTCACCCTTGCCCGCCAGAGATGGCGCATTGACTGACTTGTATATCCTCCAGGTCCAGCCATCGCCTTCCCGGAGATTTTAGGCAAAAAATCTTCGTCCATCATTTTACAGAAAGCAGCCTGATCATAGCCATCATTTTCAATTAAATGCTCAGTCATCATTTTAAGTAGAATTCCAGCCTGAGATATTTCTCCAGCCTTAAGACCTCCGTGATATCTGTCAGCCTTAGGTTCAGTATAATCATCAATCCAGTCACCATATTCTTCTCGCATATCTTCCAGATCATAATACCAGTGGGGTCCAACACCAAGAGCTTCTCCAATAAAAGCACCCATCAAAGCACCTTTAGCTCTTTCTTTTTTGTTAACCATAATTATAGTTCCCCCTTTTTAGTATCAGGTTCAACTCTAAAATTTTATTTTTCTATTTTATTTTCCTGAATAAGTTTTTGCTTTAATTCATATAGTTCATCTGAGAGATCTACCTTCATTATGTGGGGATTGGTCAATCTTTTATATTCTGCTCCCAGACTTTCTTTTTCCTTTTCTGCATACTCTTTAATTTCAGCCACTGATGGAGAATCATAAACTAATTTACCATTTTTAAAAATTGGCTCCATCATTTCTCTAAGTTCATAATTACCCTTTTTAAGGGTAGTAGTTTTCCAGGTATCTCTGGCATCAAATAAAACTAAATCTTTATCTGCACTAATTTTCTCTTCCTCAAGGGCAATCAAATCTGCTCTGATTTCACTCTGCTTTTTATCATAAATTCTAATCAATTTTTTATTTCCTGGATCGGTCATCTTTTCAATATTATCAGAAAGCTTAATTTTGGGCTGCTCATTATACTCGCTCATCTTATAAACTGCGCCAAAAGCAGGACAGTCATAGGAAGTAATTAGTTTTGTCCCCACCCCATAGAGATCAATCTGAGCACCCTGCAGGTTAAGTGAAGTTATAATATCTTCATCAAGATTATTGGATGCGACTATCACTGCATCTTCCAGACCTGCCTGATTAAGCATTTTTCTGGCCGCTTTAGAAAGGTAGGCTAAGTCTCCACTATCCAGTCTAATTCCAAATAGATCTGAATCAATTCCTTTTTCCTTCATCTCTTTAAAAACTTTAATTGCATTAGGAACTCCAGATTTTAAAGTATCATAGGTATCAACCAGGAGAATAGCACTATTGGGAAAATTTTCAGCATAGGTCCGAAAAGCTTCCAGTTCGCTTTCAAAACTCATGACCCAGCTGTGAGCATGGGTGCCACTAACCTTAACTCCAAATTTCTTACCGGTTAAGACATTGGAAGTCCCTGAACAGCCACCAATTACAGCAGCTCTTGCTCCATAAATGCCTGCATCCGGTCCGTGGGCCCGCCTCAGGCCAAATTCCAGCACATTCTTCCCCTGAGCTGCCTCATTAATTCTGGCTGCTTTAGTAGCAATTAATGCCTGATGGTTAATAAAATTTAAAAGTGGGGTTTCTAATAACTGGGCCTGCAGTATAGGTGCCTCTACTTTAAGCAGTGGTTCTTTCGGAAAAACAACACTGCCTTCCGGTACTGAATAAATATCACCTGTAAATTGAAAATCTTTTAGATAATCTAAAAATCTCTCTTTAAATCCCTGACTCCTTAAATATTCAATATCATCCTCTTTAAACTCTAAATTCTCTACAAATTCAATGATCTGTTCTAAACCAGCAAAAATAGCATAACCATTACCACTGGGATTATCTCTGTAAAAAAGATCAAATACTGCCTTTTCTGTTTTTCCTTTTTCACAGTATCCCTGGGCCATAGTCAGCTG
>NZ_QBLR01000034.1:0-24847 GCF_003070835.1 Halanaerobium sp.
TACTACAACTGAGTGCTTTGTCTGAACAAGCGCAGGAGCTATGGACCTGGAAAATCAGCAGAGAATAAAAGATCTTGCTGATAAACACGGTGCGGAGAATCTAGTTGTTATCTTAGGTGGTGCAGAAGCTGAAGCTTCTGGATTAGCTTGTGAAACAGTAACAAATGGAGATCCAACCTTTGCAGGACCATTAGCAGGAGTTCCGTTGGGACTCGCGTGTTATCATGTCGTGGAACCAGAAATCAAAGCTGAAATTGATGAGGAAGTATATGAAGATCAAATCAGTATGATGGAAATGGTTATAGATGTAGACGCTATTGTAGAAGAGGTAAAAACCTATCGCGAGAAGTATTCAGAGTTTATTTAAGTAGATACTCTAATGCAGATTGTGAATATATTATTATGAAAGGGGTGGACCGCGGTGAAACTTGAACTCGGAAATTTTTATGTAAAAGACATTGAGTTCGGTGATGAGACTACTTATAATGATGGAGTTTTAACAATAAATAAAGAAGAAGCTCTAGAAGTAGTTTTTAAAGACAAACATATTACTGAGGCCGATTTAAGAATAGTTAAGCCTGGGGATATGGTTCGTCTGGTACCAGTTAAAGAAGCAATTGAACCCCGCTTCCGCGTAGGGGGAGGACCTGTTTTTCCTGGTGTGACTGGAAAACTCGAACAAGCAGGAGATGGTGAAACTCGCTGCTTAAAAGATATGAGTGTTCTAGTTGTAGGAAAACACTG
This sequence comes from Halanaerobium sp., assembly GCF_003070835.1. Classification (NCBI taxonomy): domain Bacteria; kingdom Bacillati; phylum Bacillota; class Clostridia; order Halanaerobiales; family Halanaerobiaceae; genus Halanaerobium; species Halanaerobium sp. Next base: position 745 of record NZ_QBLR01000034.1, read on the forward strand.
GGGTGGTTTCCAGGACGGATTAATTGACATGGGAGGAGAAGGCGCTAAATATACTTACTTTTCTTCTTTAAAAAATGTTGTTTTAGTCGCTGATACAGATGAAGAATTTGAAAAGCGGGAACAGCAGAAAAAGAATCATGCTTTAAGATGGGCCGGAATGAGACTTGCAGAATACTTAGGTGAGGCAGTTAAAGATTTAGAGCCAGAAGAGAAAGATACATATGAGCTTGAGCCTTTAACCAAAAGATCTAAAGATGTATCAGAGCTTCCAAATGTTGCAATAGTTATGCAGCCACAATCTCAGATGGAAGAAAAGGGTTATAATGACCTTAACTATGGTTGGGATACAAACAGAATGCTTCCAACTTTTATGCATCCAAATGAGATTTTAGATGGAGCAATGATTTCCGGCAGCTTTATGCCTTGTTCTTCAAAATGGGCAACTTATGATTTTCAGAATTTCCCATTGATTAAGAGACTTTATCAAGAACATGGTAAAACAATTAACTTTGTTGGTGTGATTATGTCAAACTTAAATGTTGCGCTTGAGCAGAAAGAGCGTTCAGCACTATTTGTGGCTCAGATGGCCAAATCTCTTGGGGTTGATGCAGCAATAGTAACAGAAGAAGGATACGGAAATCCAGATGCTGATTATATTGGTTGTATTGTAGCTTTAGAAGATGCCGGTGTGAAAACTGTAGGTGTCAGTAATGAAGCGACTGGAAGAGATGGTGGCTCACAGCCATTAGTAACTTTAGATCCAAAAGCAGATGCATTAGTTTCCACAGGAAATGTATCTGAATTAATAAAATTACCTCCGATGGATGAGGTAATTGGAGAATTAGAAGCACTTGCCAGAGATGGACTTTCTGGGGGCTGGGCAGATGACGAAATTCTTGGCTCTTCAGTTAAAGAAGATGGTTCAATTATTATGGAAAACAATGCAATGTTTTGTGGCGATCAAATTGCTGGCTGGTCTCCAAAAACAATGAAAGAATACTAAACCGGGGAGGTGGAAATAATGAAAAAAGCAGTTATATATTTAAACCAATTTTTTGGTCAGATAGGTGGAGAAGAAGTTGCAGATCATGCTCCTGAAATAAGAGAAGAAAAAGTTGGAGCAGCAATGCTTTATGATCAAATGCTTGATGCAGATGTTACTCATACAGTTATCTGTGGAGATAATTTTATGGGGAGTAATACTGAAGAAGCTGTAGAAACAATTATTTGTTTCTTAGAAGATGTAGAATTTGATATTTTCTTTGCAGGACCTGCATTTCAGGCTGGACGCTATGGTATGGCCTGTGGTCAGATTGGTAAAGCAGTAAAAGAAGAGTTCGATGTACCTGTGATTTCATCTATGAATATTGAAAACCCCGGTGTTGAAGTATTTAAAAAAGATATTTATATCTTTCCGGGTGGACATAGTGCCGCAAAAATGAGAGATGATGTTAAAAAGATGACTGATTTTGGTAATAAAATTCTTAATGGAGAAAAATTATTACCTGCAGAAGAAGAAGGCTATTATATTCGCGGTATTAGACACCAATATTTCTTAGAAGATGAAACTCCAGCATATGAGAGAGCAATTGATATGCTGCTCAAAAAAATTAATGGTGAAGAATTTAAAAGTGAATTACCTATACCTGAATTAGATCGGGTAGAAATAGCTCCAGCAATTGAAGATTTAAGTAAGGCAGAAATAGCTTTAGTTACTTCTGGAGGGATTGTTCCTGTTGATAATCCAGATAAGATTCAGTCTGCTTCAGCAACAAGATGGGGTAAGTATGACATTAGTGGTATGGAAAAACTAGAAAATCGAGCAGAAGATGCTTTTAAAACAATTCATGCTGGTTTTGATCCTGCTGCTGCTGATGCTGATCCTAATGTAGTAGTTCCTGTTGATGCAATGCGTAAGTTTGAAGAAGAAGGTAAAATTGGTAAATTACATGACTATTTCTATTCAACAGTAGGAACTGGGACTACTCAGGCAGAAGCTGCCAGAATGGGTAAGGAAATAGCGCAAGAATTACAAGATGCCAATGTTCAAGCAGTTATTTTAACATCCACTTGAGGTACCTGTACACGTTGCGGTGCAACAATGGTGAAAGAAATTGAAAGAGCTGGTTTTACGGTTGTTCAAATGGCAAACTTAATTCCTGTAGCAAAAACTGTTGGTGCTAATAGAATGGTACCTACTATCTCTATCCCTTATCCATTGGGAGATCCTTCTACAAGTAAAGAAGAACAATGGGAACTTAGATATCATCGTGTTGGAGTAGCTTTAGATGCTCTTACAACTGAAATCGATGACCAAAAAGTTTTTGATGTAGAAATGTAAATATACGACCTTTACCCCTCCTATAACAGGTGGGGTAGGGGTTTTTCCATTAAAATTTAAGTGAAAAATATAACACATTTATAAAGGGGTGGAATAGGTGGAAGAGCGTAAAGATGCACATGGAAATTTAATTAAAGAAAGAGGCCGAGAAGTATTTGTGATTTCACTGGTAGTTGTTTTTGCAATTGTTCTCTGGGGAATTGCCATGCCAGAAAGCTTTAGTGGAGTTGCAAATAGCTTATTTAATTTCCTTACAAACGGTTTTGGCTGGTTTTACTTAATAACAATGACTTTATTTGTAGTTTTTTGTGTCTGGGTTGCTCTAAGTCAATATGGTAAAATTAGGCTAGGTAAACCTGATGAAGAACCGGAATTCAGTACTATTTCCTGGTTTGCAATGTTATTTAGTGCAGGAATGGGGGTAGGTCTTGTATTCTGGGGAGTTGCAGAGCCTTTAAATCATTTTGTTAATCCTTTAGGTATGGAGGGCGGAACTGCAGCTGCAGCAGATTTTGCTTTAAAGACTTCTTTTTTACACTGGGGACTTCATCCCTGGTCTGCTTACGGAGTTTTAGCACTTGCTTTAGCTTATATGCAGTTTAGACATGATAAACCTGCTCAGATAAGCAGTGTGTTTATTCCTTTAATTGGAGAAGCCAGGGCCAGAGGAACCATAGGTAAGATTGTTGATATTCTGGCTATTTTTGCAACAGTGGCTGGTGTTGCAACTTCTCTGGGTATGGCAACACTGCAGGTAACCAGTGGTTTCAACTTTCTATTTGGAGTGCCAGAAACCGACTTTGTACGTTTAATTGTTATTGGAGTTATCACACTTCTATTTATGATTTCTGCAATAACCGGTGTTGATAAAGGAATTAAATATTTATCTAATGCAAATATTACTCTTGCAGGAGTTATCATGGTTCTCTGTTTAATTATTGGACCGACTATCTTAATTATTAACAATTTTACCAATGCTTTCGGAATGTATTTCTCAAATATAGTTCGGGACAGTTTTAAAATAGGTAAGGACAGCTGGTATGGAGCCTGGACCTTATTTTACTGGGCCTGGTGGATCGCCTGGGCACCTTTTGTGGCAACCTTTATTGCCAGAATTTCTAGAGGTAGAACAATTAGAGAATTTATTGGTGGAGTGCTATTTGCTCCCACACTTGCTTCTTTTGTCTGGTTTTCAATTTTAGGTACAATGGGAATTGAAACTGGAATGGAAGTTGCTCAAGATGCTATTGCAGTTACAGAAACAGCGTTTTTTGAAGTGATGCAGTATTATCCAGGTGGTGGCTTGATTTCAATTATAGGAGTTACACTTCTAATTACTTTTTTTATCACTTCAGCAGATTCGGCTACTTTTGTGCTGGGAATGTTATCTGATAAAGGTAATCAAAATCCATCAGCAAAATTAAAGGTTACCTGGGGAATTATTCAGTCAGGTTTAGCTATTGCACTGATGTTATCCGGAGGTTTAGGTATGCTGCAGACAGGATCAATCGTAGCAGCTTTCCCATTTGCTTTTATTATGATTATGGCAATGGTAGCAATGATTAAAGCTTTAAAAGCTGATGCAGCAGTAGAAGGTATTGTTGATATTAATACAGTAGCTGATGTTTCAGTTGATCATATGGACGAAGATAAATTAGCAGAAAAAGAGGCTTAAATATAGTTGTAAAAAAAATTGGAAATTAAAATTAAAAATCCCGGCATTATGCCGGGTGATTTCCAATTAATTTTGATGACAGCAGATAGCATTTTCTACAATTGATTTTATCTGATTGCTGATAATTTTTAAAGCTTCTTTACTATTATAGTCGATTCTTTTATTAACCATTAAGGTTAACATACCATGGTAAATATAAGTGATCATATTATCCATCTGACGAGCTTTTTTTTCATGAAGAAAATTGCCTTCGATCAGTGGTTTTGAAGCAATGGCAGCTCGATGAGAGAGATCAGGATCTAATAGCATTGGTAGTAGATCAGCAGACGGAGTGCCTAATTTTTCTGGAAAAAGATCAAAGTATTTTTTCATCAATATTTCGGGATGATCTCCAATGTTGTCTGTAAAAATTGCATAATAAATTTTGGGGTTTTCAAAGGAATATTTACAAAAACATTCCCACATTTTTATAAAACGATCAATTTCATCATCAGCATCTGCTATATAATTTGGCATTGCCTGACTGTATTCACCTAGAAAATCAAGTGAGGCAAAAAAGATTAATTGTTTGCAGTTATCAAAATAGTTATAGATAGTAGCACTATTATAGCCGGCCTTTTTAGCAACTCCCCGGATTGTTACATTATTTATACCGTTTTCTTCAATTATCTCGCGAGTTGCTTCAATAAATATTTTGAGTGTTCGTTTTTTCTTAATATCTTTACGATCAAAGTCAATCATGATTATTACACATCCTTTAACATAATTTAAAAGCTAAATATTCTGTATTTAAGGATACAATAGCTTTTAACAAAATGCAAGAAATAGAATAATATATTTATTTTAACAAATATAATTAATAAATGTAATTTAAACTTAAATTTTAATAAAATAAAATCATTTTAGGAGGAAAAATATGAGTGAAAAATATGATTTAATTATCTTAGGTGGTGGACCTGCTGGAATCTCGTCAGCAATTTATGGTTCTCGTTCTAGACTAAAAACTTTAGTTTTAGAAGCTAAGAGGAAAACTGGTGGTCAGCCTAGCACTTATCATGATATGGAAAATTATCCTGGGGTACCGGAAACTACTGCTTCTGATCTAATGGAGAACTTCCGGACTCATGCCGAAAAATTTGGAACTGAGTTTAAAAGAGGTGAAGTAAAATCTTTAGAGGTTGATGGCTTTGAAAAAATTGTTAAATGTAAAAAGGGTGAAGAGTATAGGGCTAAAAGTGTTGTTATTGCTACAGGTGCTGAACCTAGAAGATTAGGGATTAAAGGTGAAGAAGAATTTAAAGGTAAGGGAGTATCTTACTGTGCAACCTGTGATGCAGATCTATTTACCGATTTAGATATTGTTGTAGTTGGTAATGGAAACTCTGCTGTTGAAGAATCAATTTATCTGAGTAAATTTGTCAACAAAATTACAATGATAGTTATCCATGATGAAGGAGTAATGGATGCTGAAAAGATTCTGCAGGAAAAAGCAATGGAAAATGAAAAAATTGATTTTATCTGGAATTCAGTTCTAGAAGAAATCAAGGGGGATGGCCTGGTAGAAAAGGCTGTTGTTAAAAATATCAAAAATGGTGAAAAATCTGAGGTTGACTGTTCAGGAGTTTTCTTCTTTGTCGGAAGAGTTCCAAGTACAGACTTTTTAGAAGGTGTTGTTGATTTAACCGAACATGGTTATGTTGAAACAACAAAACAGATGGAAACAAACCAGCCTGGTGTTTATGCAGTTGGTGATGTAAGAGATAAAGTTGTGCGCCAGGTAATAACTGCTGCTGGTGATGGTGCGACAGCTGCAGTGATGGCTCAGGGTTATATTGAAGAAGAAGAATACTGGCAGAATCATGTTGTTGAAGCTGACAAACCAGCTTTAGTAGCTTTTTGGAGTGTTACTGATCAGGAAAGCATGGATGTTGTTAGTGAATTAGAAAATATGGAACTTGAAGCTAAGGGCTATAAATTCTTAAAAATCGATACTTACAAAAACAGACTTATTTCTAATAGATATGATATTGAAGAGATACCAACAATCTTAAAACTTGAAGATGGTAAAGTTGCTTCTAAATTAGTTAAACCAGAAAAGGAAGAGATTGAAGCAATTCTATAAAAATTCTAAGGAGGAATAAAAATGATTGAACTTAACAAAGAAAATTTCGAAGAAGAGGTACTTAATTATGATGGTAAGGTAGTTGTAGATTTCTGGAGTGAAAGTTGTGATGTTTGTTTAGAAATTATGCCTGATGTAAAAGAATTAGCAGAGGAATTTGCTGATGATTTTAAATTTGCTAAATTAGATATTCAGGGTAATAGAAGACTTGCTATTGGTCAGAAAGTTTTAGGACTTCCTTCAATAGTATTCTATGAAAATGGAGAAAAAGTTGAGCATCTGAGTGGTGAAGATTTAGAAGTTGAAGACATCAGAAAAGAATTAGAAGCAAGAGCATAATTATTGATATTTCTCTACCTCAGATTATTATAATTTGAGGTAGAGTGTTTTTTAAAAAATTCGGAGGTGGAAAAATGGATTTTCCAGTAATTAAAGGATCAGGATATGTTTTAGTACATACTCCTAATATATTAAAGGAAGCCGGCTCTAATCAGACAACAACTAGAGCAAAAAATCCTGATGATGAATATTTAAAGAAATTGGATGATTATTTAAGGACTTTTGAAGAAGTAGTTTCCTATGCTCCCAATCAGGCTTATATAGGTAATATTTTACCTGATGAGTTGAGAGATATTGAAACTCCCTGGTATGAAGAAGAAAACTTTATTGAGGGCGGACGCTTTGGAGATTTTGGTGAAATTATGCCAGAAGATGAATTCTATGCTTTAATCAAACATGTTGATGTATTTGATTTAGTAAAGTTAAGCCAGGAATTCATTAAAGAGATTGAGCCCAAAGTTGCAGAACATCCTATTTTAAAAGAAATGGAAATTGAGCTAGGTGAAGGGGAAGAGATCTCTGAACTGGAGGCTTTATTAGAAAATCATGCAGAACCACTTTATTTAGATAAAAAACTAGTTGGTTGTGTAAAAAGAGCACACGAAAGTGATGTAAATCTTAATGCACATACTATTTTAGAAAATTTAGTTGCCAAAGCATCTGGTGTATTATCAGTCAAAAATTTAGCTGCAAAAAATAATCTTGATCTAAATGATATTGATTATATACTTGAATGCTCTGAAGAGGCATGTGGAGATATTAATCAGCGTGGTGGAGGTAACTTTGCTAAAGCCATAGCAGAAATGGCAGGCTGTGAGAATGCTAATGGCTCAGATGTTAGAAGTTTCTGTGCAGCACCTTCTCATGCGATAGTTAATGCAGCTGCCTTAGTTCAAGCAGGAATTTATGATAATGTTGTAGTTGCAGCAGGTGGATCTGTAGCAAAATTAGGTATGAATGGTAAAGATCATATCAAAAAAGAAATGCCTGTTTTAGAAGATACCCTAGGTGGATTTGCAATTTTAGTTTCCAAAAATGATGGAGTCAGTCCAGTTATTAGAACTGATATTATTGGTCGTCATAAAGTTGGAACAGGATCTTCACCTCAAGCAGTAATTAGTTCTTTAGTAACTGATCCTTTAGATGAAAATGATTTAAATATTAAAGATATCGATAAATATTCTGTAGAAATGCAGAATCCAGAACTTACAAAACCTGCTGGTGCAGGAGATGTTCCAGAGTCAAATTACAAAATGATTGCTGCTTTAGGTGTTAAGCGCGGCGATTTAGAAAGAAAAGAACTGATGAACTTTGTTAATAAACATGGAATGCCAGGATTTGCTCCAACTCAGGGACATATTCCTTCAGGGGTTCCAGTTGTTGGTCCAGCTTCAGTAATGATGAAAAATGGCCAGATTGAAAAAGCAATGATTATTGGTAAAGGAAGTCTTTTCTTAGGTAGAATGACCAATCAATTTGATGGTATTTCTTTTGTAATGGAAAAGAATTCTGGAGTAAAAAAAGAAGAAGAAGATAGTGTAAGTGATAAAGAAATTAAAAATATGATCGCCGGTGCTATGCGCCAGATGGCAGATAATCTTCTCGGCGAAACCGAGTGAGGTGTATAAAATGACAGATAAAATAAATAAAAGAGTTGCCAGAGTGTTTAATGAGGTTGCAGCAGCTATTGAATCAGGTGAGTTTGGTGATAAAAAGAAAATTGGCCTAACTTTACTGGATAGTGAACATGGAATAGAGGAATTAAAAAAAGCTGCTCAACTGGCTGAAAACAAATATAATGATTTAGAAGTAGATTTAATAGGTTGTGAGGGAGACAAATGCAGCTGTTTAGCAGATGCTCATTCTATAATGGATCAAAAATTAGATAATAATGAGCTTGATGCAGCAGTTACCTTGCATTATAGTTTTCCTTTAGGTGTTTCAACAGTAGGTAGAGTTGTAACTCCTGGTCAGGGAAAAGAAATGCTGATTGCTACAACAACAGGTACTACCGATACTAATCGAGTTCCATCAATGCTTAAAAATACTATTTATGGTATTGCAGCTGCAAAATCTTTAGGGATTGAAAAGCCAACTGTAGGTATTTTAAATGTTGAAGGAGCAAGACTTGTAGAAAAAAATCTGCAGAAGTTAAAAGAAAATGGTTATGAGTTTGAATTTGCAACTTCTGTGAGAGCAGATGGTGGTTCAGTGATGAGAGGAAATGACCTACTTTTAGGAGTTCCAGATATAATGGTTACTGATACTCTGACTGGAAATATGCTGATGAAAATATTTTCTGCCTTTAATACAGGTGGACAGTATGAAGCAGTAGGTTATGGTTATGGACCAGGAATTGGCACAAACTTTGATAAATTAATAGGTATTGTTTCTCGTGCATCAGGAGCACCAGTAATTGCGAATGCAATTAAATTTATGGCAGAAGTAAGTAAGGGTAATTTATTAGAGATTACTAAAGCGGAAATGAAAGCTGCAAATAATGCTGGCTTAAAAGATATAATCTCTGAAATAAAAAGCAGCAGTTCAAAAGCAGAAGCTGAAACAGTTAAAGAACCAACAAAAAAAGTTACAGATGAGGAGATAGCAGGTATTGATATTTTAGAAATTGATGCAGCTAAAAACTCTCTCTGGAAAAAAGATATTTATGCAGAAACTGGAATGGGTTGTAGTGGACCTGTAATTTTAATTGCTGAAGATGATGAAGCTAAAGCAAGAGAAGAATTAAAGAATGCAGGTTTTATTGAATAACTATTAAGGTTTTTCTTGTAAAGAAAATTATAATCAAATTAAATATCTAACAGCTCTTATTGATTTTAAATATCTTAAATAAAATTTCAAAGATTTTTAAGATCAGAGAGCTGGATTAAGTTAAAGATTTAGTTTGAAAATTTAAAAAAATCAAATAAATGCTTAAATAATACTTTATTTGAAAAATATTCTATAATAAGTTATAATAAAAATTGTTATATATTTCACAATATCTTATTTTATTAAACTAAGAAAGGGGAAATGTTATGGCTTTTTTTCAGTATGTTAATGGTATTCTCTGGGGACCGGTAATGTTAGTTTTGCTTTTAGGAACAGGGGTTTTATTTACCTGGAAGCTAAGATTTATTCAAATTAGAAGACTAAAAGCTGCTTTTAAAGAAACTTTTGCTAAAATGTTTGATAAATCAATTGGGGCTGATGAATCTGGAATATCATCTTTTCAGGCTTTAGCCACAGCAGTTGCTGCTCAGGTTGGTACTGGTAACTTAGTTGGGGTTTCAACAGCTATAGCGGCTGGTGGACCAGGAGCTGTCTTTTGGATGTGGATTAGTGGAGTTTTTGGAATGGGTACAGTTTTTGCAGAGGCAGTTTTAGGACAAGAATTTAAAGAAACAGTAGATGGAGAGATGACAGGGGGTCCTGCTTTTTATATTCGTAATGGTTTAGGCAGTAAATCCCTAGCAGCACTTTTTGCGGTTTCTATAGTTGTAGCTTTGGGAATAGTAGGAAATATGGTTCAATCTAATTCAATTGCTACAGCCATGTCTGAGGCATTTGGAATTTCTACTTTAGTAATCGGAATTATCATTTCAATTTTAGTAGGTCTAGTTATTATTGGAGGTCTAAAAAGAATTGCTCATATTACAGAGATGGTAGTTCCATTTATGGCAGTAATGTATTTTTTAGCAAGTTTAGCTGTGATAATAATTAACTTTGAGAGTATTATTCCTTCTCTTAAAATGATTTTTTATGGAGCTTTTAATCCAACAGCTGCTACAGGTGGAGTTATTGGAGTTTCAATTAAACAAGCTTTCCGTTATGGTGTAGCTCGTGGTTTGTTTTCTAATGAAGCTGGAATGGGTTCTACTCCTCATGCTCATGCAGTAGCTAAAGTAAATCACCCAGCTCAACAGGGATTAGTTGCTATTTTTGGTGTTTTCTTTGATACTTTTGTTGTTTGTACTATGACAGCTTTAGTAATTATCACTAGTGGAGTTTTCAAGAGTGAAGCAATGCGGGGGGCAGCAATGACTCAAGCTGGTTTTGCTCAAGCTTTAGGTGGTATGGGTGAGAAGTTTGTGGCAATTGGACTTTTCTTTTTCGCCTTTACAACTATAATTAGTTGGTATTATTTTGGTGAGGTTAATATTAAATACTTATTTGGCAAAGGAAAAGTTAAATTTTATCGCTGGGTTGTTGTTGGCTGTGTGATTTTAGGTGCAGTTATGAAAGTGCCAGTGATCTGGGAAATGGCTGATATGTTTAATGGAATTATGGTAATTCCTAACGTAGTTGCTTTACTAGGAATGGTATCACTTGTTAGTAAAATCTATGATGATTATGAATATAATTTCTTAGAAGGAAAAGAATCAGAATATGAAAATAAAGATTTAAAGTAAAAAATTTAGATTAAAAAGGCTCAGCCCCTCTAATTCATAGCAGGGGCTGAGCCTTAATTTTAGTAGAGTAGTTTAAATTACTCAGCTACAGTACCTTCACCGAATCCTACTTCTTCTAACCATTCTGTAGGATAGCCAACAGATTGAATTTTGTCTGGATAGTTAATATATCCGTCATTATATTTATAAATCATTTCATCAGCAAATTCCCACCATTCATCTACAACTTTTTGTGCATTATTATAGCTGTAGTCAGTTAAAAATTCTTTTGTTCTTTCAGCACCATGAGAATCATAGATTTCTAAAGCAGCTTTGTCAATTGCAGGCTGCATATCGAAAAACTTACCTTCATACTTTTCCTGCATTGCTTGAATATCTTTTATCATATATGAGTATTTTAGATCAGCCCAATTAGATACGAAATCAAAAGCCCACCAAGCTGATGATCTATCAAATTTATCTCTTCTACCGGAAGTAAATGCTTCAGGAAGTTCTCTTGTACCACTATAAACTGGAACATAAACAGTAGAATGTGGGGCATCTTCGCCAAACCAGAGTATTGATTTAATTGGTGCAGGCATTGAACTACGAGCCTGACCTACAAAACTATAAGAACAGCGGAACATTGAAATAGCTCTTTCCCAGTCCATATCTTTTTTACCTTCAGGCTTTACAGAGGTAGGTGTAGGATATCTATTTGGGTTACCAAATGGACCAGCGGCTAGACCTTCAGTTAAATCGAATCTAGTACCTTCATAGTGGTCACGTTTAATAGCCATTAAATCTTGAGCCGAAACTTTCTCATCAGGTTTAACTGAGAAGGGATAGCGATCTGCTTTAGGATCAAAATTTTGTGATGGAGCTAAAATAGATAAGACTCTCCATTCACGTCTTTTTTGATAATATTCTGCACCATAAGGATTTGGGTTGTATGTTGCACAGAACATAAATTCTTCAGAAGGGTCCCACCAGCCCATGTTTTTTGCAAAAGATTTTACATTTTCAGAAGCCATTGCATTATCTGGATCACCAAGGTCGAGGGTGTCAATTCTACTTCTATTTGAAACTACACTAACATGGCCATCAGGAACTCTTTTAGCTGCCCAGATAGCGCCAGGTTCTTCGCTTCCTGGAGACCATATTGGTCCAGGGCCTACAATTTCGAACATCCATGCTTCTTCACCATCAATAACTGTTAGAGACTCTCCACCATCAGCATATCCATATTCTTCTGCTAATTCTCCCATGATCTGAACAGCTTCTCTAGCTGTTTTTGCTCTTTGAAGAGCGAGTCTTTCCAATTCTTCAATCATTAGAATTGCATCTGTATTTTTTAATTCGCCTCTACCACTAAAAGTTGCTTCACCAATCATTACTCCATGTTCATTCATAAAAGGATAGGCAATGTGGAAATAAGTATATGTTTCTTCTGCCTGCGGAACTTCTCCTAATTCTGTAACATTATAACCAGGAATTCCATCATGACAGCGAGTACCATAAACTGTAGTCATTGCATCATCTTCAAACTTTTCACCTTCAACAATTTGAATTCGTGCATCATAGTTACCATCACAGGTGTGAGTTGTCATGACAGAACCATCAACTGAGGCATCTTTTCCAACCATAATGGAAGTACAGGCATTAACTGCTGTAAATCCCATAAAGATGACCATTAAAACAGCAAGTGTAATTGTAAGTGTTTTTTTGTTAAGCATTTAATAAATCCCCCTTAATTATTATTGATCTGATAATAAAGCTCGTCAGCGAGTTGCCAATAACGATTTTCTGTCCAGTGCATCAATGAACCAGTGTGGTTAGTTAATAACTCTTTTACAGCTTGTTCATCTTGAGTAATATCAAGAATTACAGCTTTTTCTTCAATCTTATTTTGTAGTTCGAAAATATGATTTTGCATTGGATTTAATACAGAATCAACTTGTTCTCTTAGATCTCCATAGCGCATATTAACAAAATCATCTACTTGAGCAAAAGCCCACCAAGCAGAATCTCTATCAAATTTGTCTCTATCAAGAGTTTTCCATGAAGTTGGTACAGCTTCTACTCCAACATTCATTGGAATGAAAGGACTGTTTTCTGGGTTATCAAGTCCAAACCAAATTACTCCTCCGATTTCATCTGGAAGCCAGTTTCTTGATTGCGAAACGAAGAAATAAGAACAGTAATAACGGGCTATAGGACGATAATAATCAAGGCCTAAAAGTTTACGCATTTCCCCATCTGCTTGTGGAGTTGCATAAACACTTTTTACCATTTCGCCATCTTCATTCTCATAATACCATCCTTCTTGATCTGCAAGGTCATGTTTGGTATTTTTATCTGTATCTCTAAAAAGTTTTATAACATCTTGGACTGAAACTTTTTTATCTGGTTTTACTGAAAAAGGATAATCATGCGCATTTTCAAATTTCCAGTCGCCAGAGGGTGCTAATTCATTATATACCCGCCAGAGTCTATTACTGGATCCAGGATCCCAAGGATGATTGTCGATATCTCCATATACTTTATTCCAAACAAATGTAGATTCTTTTTCATTATATAATCCTAACTCTAATGCAGTTTTTTTATAATTGTCAGAAACTAGTAGATTATCTTGTTCTTTATAGTTTTCTGGTATTTCTCCAATTCTACTTATATTTGGAACCACAGTAACATGATCATCAGGAACTTTTTTTGCAGCCCAGACTGCACCAGGTTTTCCACTATCTTTAGTCCACATTGGTCCGGTTCCATAAATTTCAAAAACCCAAACTTCATTTGGATCGGCAACTGTCAGACATTCTCCTCTATAACATGATTCTCTATAACCGTATTCTTCAGCTAATTCCCCCATAAGCTTAATTGCTTCACGGGCAGTCTTAGTTCTCTGTAGAGCAAAAACTTCAAGTTGTTCAATGGTCATAATTGCTTCTTCACTATTGGCAGTCTCTGGTGCCCCTACTATAGTAGTTTCACCAAATACTAATTGATGTTCATTAGCGTAAGGATATGCTCCATGGAAGTATTTATAAGTATGTTCCGCTTCCGGTATTTCTCCCAATTTAACTAAATCCATATGGTCAGCATAAACTATATTTTCATAAACAGGAGCCATTGTTCCTTTTTTATGATCTTGAGCAGGTATAATTTGGATTCTAGAGTCATATCTGCCATCAGCGGTATGTGAAGTAATAACAGAACCATCAGTTGTAGCTTCTTTTCCCACAAGAATATCAGTACAGGCCAGAGTAGAGCTGCTAATTATTAAAGCAGTTATTAATAATAAAATTAAAGAAATGGTAATTTTTCTTCTCATTTATAATCCCCTTTCTTTTTTTACTTACTCATAATAGACGCGATCTGAATCTGCATTTTTTGGATTATCAAAATAATGACCGACCCCATTTTCTACAATTTCTGAATATTTTGGTACATTTTCTATTATTACCTCCTTTCCGGGGTTCATTTGATTCCAGATCTGTGCAACCATCAAGGTACTAGAACAGTGTCTGCCAACTCGAACTTCAATTGGCCAGCCATCTTCATCAATTGTTTCATATAAAAGTCCAAATTCTCCAGCTCTTTGTACAAAAGGATCTTTACCTTCTAAAAGTAGCTTTTCATCTGTTACACCACGAACTCTATCTAAAAATGGCTCTGGAGTTTCAAATAAAAGTGAGACAGCATCAGAATTATCGCCAACTTCACGGTGTGATAGGCCATGCAAAGATTTGGGAGAATATTCCATGCTAATTGGCTTTTCAAATTCCATATCGGTTAAAGTCATAGAAGCCATAGCAGCAATATCTCTTCCAGACTCATGAGCTACAATTGTGCTAATTACAGGATATTCTAATTCTGCTTCATGATAATCAATGAACAAATCAACATTTTCTTTGTCGATTACCTGCATAAAAGCATAATTAACCTGCTCTGTAAAAGAACCATCTTTTTTACCAGGCCAGGTTCTATTAAAGTTTCTGATATCCATATAGGCTAACATTTGCTCACTTGGATAATGGACATAAACTTCTGGATCAGGCCAAGAATCTAGTGGATTTGTCCATCTATCACCCATTCTATATTTTTTCTCTCCCCAATCAGTTTCTATACTGTAAAATTGAGGATAAGCATCACCAGGACGAGTTACAGTTGAAGCACTTCTATTAGCTCTAATGGCAATAATTAACTTTCCTTTTTCTAAAACAGCATTTTCTGCAAAAATTTCTGCACTTAGATTTGCTGCTGGTTCTTCTGGGTGTGATCCACCTATAACAAAAAAGGTAGAACCAGGTTTTCCACTATCTAAAATATAGATATTACAATCTGCAACAGTATCTTTTAAGGGGTCATAATAATCACCCAAGGTTTTAACCTCAGTTACAGATGGGCCTGCGATCACCGCTTCTTTATAATTTCTATGTTCAATAAAAGCTTTACCTGATATAACTAAAGCAGTTATAACAATAACCGCAGTTATTACTTTAATTAAAATTAAATTTTTGCTAGACATCTTAATTCACCTCATTTAATCCTCAATATTCTAAGAATAAAGGGGATTATTATTACTGAATAGAGAACAGCTTCCTGAGCATCTTTGGTTTTAATAATTTCTCTCAGGAGTACAAAGGCAATAAAAGCACTGATAAGGTAATAACTGAACTCTACAATTGAATTTATAATACCCATAAAATAACCTCCTGAATTATTATCCTCCGACTAAAAATGACAATTGATTGCTGAAAACAAGAAATATTGTACATAAAGCTAAAATAAATGCCATGGGGATTAAACATGTTTTAAGAAAATCTTTATAATATCTTCCCTGATAATTCAGTTCTATTACTGTTGCTCTACCAACGACAGCAGTCGGGGGTAAAATATCACCAAGCGGCCACATAACTGCCATTGCAGAAAGAATTATAACTGGATTAAAACCTTTCATGTTAAATAAGAAAATCAAAGGTACTCCAAGTAGAGGAGCCACAGCATACTGCAGTAATCCTTCTGAGACTGGTAGTATGATAAAAAGTGAAGCAAATAAAAACCAGACTGGCAAAGTCACTACAGCTAGTGATATTAATCCTCTAGCACCACTTAAAGCCATAATTTGAATCAAGATTCCGACTACAATCATTATTCCAACAAGTGGAATCAGAGATCTTATTGTTTTTCCGGCAATATCAAGAATATTTAGTTTTTTTGGACTGAGTAAAAACATTGCTAGAGCTGCAATTAAGAACATCAGTGGAAGTCCTAAGATTGGCATTTTAAAAGGAAATAGTCTTCCAGCAATTATTAATAGAATTAGAATAAAAAATGGAGTTCCAACTCTTAACCAATTCATTTCAGCTGGTGGTTCAGGCAATTCTTCTAAGATTTTCTCTAATTTTGGATTTTCTCCTTTTGCTCCCAGAAAAAACATTGTAAATATTGCTCCAGTAATTGTGATTACAAATAAAGGCTGCATAAAACCAACATAAGGCATATTAGCTCCAGCAGCAGCCATCATAGCCCACAAATTGATTGGTGGAGCAGCAGCACTCATAGAAGCGCAAAGAAAAATAATTGCAGCGGTTTTTGTTTCAGAAATGCCCATATACATTAAAACTGTCCCCACAAGTGTACCTACAGTTAAAACTGTTGCAGCTCCTGCACCTGTTAGGGCTCCTGGGATCATCAGTATAAATGTTAAAAATAAAAGAGTTAAATAGCGGTGTTCATGGAATCTAATAATTATTTTTCTGACCATAAAGACGATACCGCCAGATTCTTTGACAAGATTAATAAAGAGGGTTGCAGTTATAAATATTAATGATACATCATAATATGTAAATGCGCCCTCGACTAAATGCCTGACCGGGATACCACCGGTATGATAAATAGCAGCAGCAAAAGCTGACAGGAGCATAGCCAGCTCTGTTCCAAGTTTAAAGTAAGTTCCAATGGCAAAAGTTACTGCTATTATGATTAGTACAATTCCAGCATGTAAAAACATTAAATACACCTCATTTCAGTAACAGTTAAACTTTTATTGAATATCAAATAGTTTTTTGATTGCTTCTCCCATTTCATTGTTTTTATCAAAGAATATAGCTGGGATATTTAATTCTTCACTTTTTTCTGTAAAAAATCCGTCCTGATTACTTGCATCTTTAATAATCAGTGCATCACTTTGGTGCATAACAATTTCAATTGATTTTGCATCATTATCATCAGCTCGTCTTGACATACCTTCAATATGAGCACCTAAGACCTGCAGACCATTTTCTTTTGCAGTTGTAATTAAATTATTAATTCTTTCTGCCTCCTGATCCATGTTAGTTCCTGCAGCTCCCATACCTTTACCACTGGTTCCCATTGTCACAATTAAAGTTTTGTAATCACTTCCTTCTAAAGCTTCAGCAGTTAGTAGATCATTTTGTGTGATATCAATACCAACCTGCTGAGAAATCATTTTAACCATTAAAGCACCTGGACTTTGACCACAGGTTGTAACTACAACGGGCTGTTCAAAAACAGGCATTGCAGCAGAAGTAATAAAACTTAAAGCAAATAATGAGATTACTGTAAATAATAAAGCTTTTTTAATCATAATATTTCCCTCCTTTTTAGATTTAGATATTTTCTTCACATAACTATATTTCAACTATAATTATAATATTCCTACTTTTTCTCTTATTTCTCTCAAAAAGAAAAATAAAACCACCAATTATGAACAGCTCAAGCTGCATAATTGATGGTTTAGAATTGATAAGATATTTTTTATTAGAACTCAAAAATAATAAGTCTGTAATATTATTTCAATTTGTAGTGATGGATAGGTCTGCCTACCTTGCCGTAATTAAGCTTTACTTCGACTAAATTTTCGTCAGCAATATAATTTAAATAACGATGTACTGTCTGATAGGCAAGATTTGTACCTTTAGAAATTTCTTCAATAGTTTCCGATTTTTTAATTTCCGTTAAATAGTCATAGATTATAGCAAGAGTTCTTTGAGTCATTCCCTTTGGTATATTTAATTCATTAATTTTTTCAGCAGTATTGTGTGAGCTTTCGTTAAAATTTAAATGAAGATTAATTCTAGAAATCAAATCTGCAGTTTTAATCGGCTTATTAGCAAAATCATCTGCCCCCGCCTTTAAAAATTTTTCAGCTAGATCCATTGATTCGTCTACTGTTAAAACGAGAATTGGAATGTTTTTATCTATTTTTCTTATTTCTTTAACCAATTTTAAACCATTGATATCAGGCATATGATAATCAACTAATAACAGATTGAAATTATTGTTTTTTATGTATTCTAAAGCTTTTAGACCTCGAGAAGTAGTGGTCATATTTAAATCTGCAACATCAGCAACAGCTTCTAATGTAAATAGAATATCTTTTTCATCATCAACTGCTAGTATTTTTTTCAAATTTTGACACCTCCGGTAATAAAATTTTTGCTTTTGTTCCCTGTTCTAACTTGCTTTCGATACTTATTTTTCCACCATGGCTCTCAATCACTTCTTTAACAAAATGAAGTCCTAATCCAGTGTTTTCAATACCTGTTGTATAGCCAATCTCCCAGATGTTATTAATTTGATCTGGCGGAATTCCTTTACCATTGTCTTTGATTAATATTTTAATTTTATTATTTAATTTTTCAGCTTTAATATTAATTTTGCCTTTTTTAAAATTAATGGCCTTAAGAGCATTATCTATTAAATTGATTAAGGCGCGAGATAATCTAACTTTATTGGCCTCAATTATTAAATTAGCATCATAGTCAAAAGAGATATGATCATCGATTTCTTCTAGAGCGAGCTGTATTTTAAGGAAATTAAATAATTCTTCCAATGATATTTTTCTTTTTTTATCTTCATATAGTATTTCAGAAATCATCTGCCCCATTTTGTCTGCTGAACTGCTGATTTTTTCAGTATACTTATGAATTTTTTTATTATTTATCTTCAGATCAATTACCCCACTAAGTCCTTGAATGGTAACCAGTGGTGTTTTCAAATCATGAACCAAATGCTTTATTTCACTGAAATATCTCGATTTTACAGCCTCCAGCTCTAGTTCTCTAATTTTTTCTTCTTTTTCTCGACTTTCTTCAAGTAGCTTTAAATTATTATAATAGTAGATAACAACTCTAGTTAAAATTAAGGCATTGATCATAATTATTATAGAAAATGTGAATCCAAAAAAGTTCATTATATATTCTGCTCCGATAAATTCTGTGACTTCCCTAATAGAAACGATTATTTCTCCCCGGCCAAAGCCGTAATTGCTTAAAAAAGGAATAATATCAAGCCAGTCTATACTGAACAAGAAAAGAGAGATAATAATAGTTTTAATAAAGATATGATGGATATCTTTAGTTAGATAATGAAGTATAAAAATTATTAAAATTGTAAGATATGATGGACCAGCAAAAACAAAATCTATATCATAAAGCAGACTAATGAGCTGATATGTTATAGGAATTATAATTAGTGTAACTAAAAAAGTGAAATTTTCAAAAGGACCAAAATTTTCAAGACTTTCTGCTAAAATGAAGGCACCTAAATAAATTGGGAGGTGCCTTAAAGTGTTAAGTATAACTAATTTTGTAGAAACTAAAAGCAGTAAACCGCTATCCTGAGCTGAAATACTCTGATAAAGCTGTTGTAATAGAGTGTATTGTGGTTCTTTGGTAAAAGATGGTAAAATAAGTGCAAAAACAATGACGATCAAAGAAGTTAATAACTTATTTTTATCTATTTTTTTAAAATCAATATTTATGGCCACCTCAGCTCAACTCCATTTATTTTAAGTAATAAAGTAATAAGTTCTATCTGATAATCAATTCTTTTTTTTAGTTCTAATTTTTCACAAGTTTCTAAAGTAAAGGCTGGAACTTTTAAATTCTTGCCCACAGTTTGTGATAGACTTCCTGTTTTAGGTGGAGTTATTAGTACAAATTTTTCAATATTGTTATCAATCTTTTCATTTATTAATTCAACTACTTCAGCTGCCTGCCAGATAGATTTATCATCAGGAAAAGCAATTATAGATTGACCGACAAAGTTTTTGTTAACACTATTAAAATCTTCGGATTCATGCAGATCAAGTACTAAATCAGGTGAAAATTTTTCTATAAGATTAAATATCTCTGCTGCTCTATTTTCCGCAGCAGAACCACCGATTTTCCCGGGGAAAGAGCGATTTAAAAACTCATCAGTTGGATGATTTCTTTTTCCAGCAGCTATTGCCTTTGGATTAGCACGAGGAATTATTACTAATCTAGCGCCATTCACTTCTGCCTGCTTCAGCCTTAAGGCTGATAATTGAGAAGCGATTTCATTTCCATGGATACCAGCATTTATTATGATTGTTTTATCACTCTGACTGCCATTCACAAAATATTCTACAGTTTCAGATTTACTGTTAAAAAGGTCTCTTATTATTGGTTTGATTTGTGAAAGATTGTCTGCCACCGCTAGCGGAATATTATATTTCATAGCTATTTCAGAAAAGTAATTATCAAAATTACTGCTTTTTGAAATGATCATATAATCAGCATAGGGAGCTACTATATTAAGTAATTTATCAGATTTTTCTTCGCGGCGGTTTTCACCTCCAAAATGAGTTAAAATTATAAATTTGTTTTTAGCTCTTGCTTTTTCAATTAAATCTTTGCTTCGCTGCAGTTCTGTTTCAAAATCAATTCCAGCAGCTCCGACCCCTTTACAGCTGTGGCCGATTGAAATAAAAATAGTTGGGTAATTTTCTAAATTTTCAGCTTCTAAAAAGGGATGATAAAAGAAATCGATATTTTCTTTGTCCAGTACAACTTTGACCATTAAACCATCGGGGTTCTGGCCCGGACAGGTTATAGCAACAGGTTGAGCTGGATAATATTTTATATTTTCTGCATTGGCAAATGAACTAAAAATTATGACAATTAAAATGCAGATTAAAGATAGTTTTAAGAAATGGGACTTCATTATTTAACCTCCTTATCATTCAGAAAAAACTTTTGCATAAAATAGAGGGAAAGCCATTAATATTAGCAGCAGTAAGATTAGAATTTTATTATGATCAACGATGTAATAAACATCAGCTTTACCTGGCTCAGGTAGAGGAACAGGATCGACTTTTATACCACTTTTTCGGGCTAGATTTTCAATATTTAAAAGATGAATAACTGGTATATTTTTGGAAAGAAAATATGACAGCAAGCCATTTTCTGTATACTCTGTATTTAATTTTCCGGGAATAGTCAAACCGTTTTCAAATTTTACTGAAGAAGCTGTATTACCAAAGTTGGCAGAAGCGCCACCAATATTGATAAAAACTTTAATCTTCTTATTTTGCGAGCTGTTTCTAAAGATTTTAATTCTCTGCTCAACACTTTCTTTAAGTGTTTTTTCGTAAATTAAGGGAATTTTTGATTTTTGAGAGATTTCAAAAAAACTATTTTTGTTTTCTATAAAAAAAAGATTATCTGCTCGATCATTATCACCGCCAAAAGAAATAGCAGTAATTTCAGTGTTTAAGATATTATCTTTTTGCAGCTGTTTAAGCATTTCAATAAAAGTGAAGTCCGGAATATTAGCACCATACATTGAAGCTCCAATTGAATAGATAAGTTCTACATCTAGATCAATTGTTTCTGCAGCAGAAATTACTGCTAGAATCAAGCCTGGAAAAGACCCACTTGCACCTACAGCGATTTTATCGCCTTTTTTTAAATTAAGTTGATCAAAGTATCTTATAATAAGGGCTGCAAAATCTGGATTGGTAGCAGTTCTTTTAGCTTTTAAATTACCCAAAGTTGTTGTAATAGGAGTATATTCTTTACCAATTAAAGCAGTTTTATTCAGATCTAAAGCAGTATCTATTTGATAACCCTGATCAATTTTAGCCTGATAAATTATTTCTTCAGCCTCGCTCATTTTTAGAGCAGCTTCGACCTGCTCTTTAAAAGCAGGATGTTCTATTCTAGAACTGCTGACTGAAAGAAACAGAAGAGAAGAAAGTGCAATTACAGCAGAAATAATTATTAATTTTATATTTATTTTTCCTTTAACCCACTTTGTAAACATTTATTTGGCTCCTTTAAATAAATAAAAGCATTAACAATCTTAAAAATATAGATACAACAGCCAGCGAAGAGATAGTAGCAGTAATTCCCTGTCTCAGCATATCATTGGCGATTAAACCGGGTATAATATAACCAATAACTCTTAAGTCTTCGGTAATTGGAAAATATTCAATAAAAAGTGATCTATAAAACCAGCCAATTAGGTAAGCAATTATTACACAGGCTGTAAACCGTCTTCTGCTGTACATTATAACATAATTTGATAAAGATTTCACAACAATATAAGTTAACATTGCTGTTGATACAGTAGCCAAAATACGGTAGGGTTCCTGCCAAAAGAAAGCAAGATAACCAGGAACAATGATTCCACCTGCATAAAAACCTGTTATTTCTGTGTAAATAAAACTGACTAAAATTCCTATTCCAACTGATTCTATTAACATTTAATTTCAACCCCAGATTCTGAGAAAAATTTAGAAATTATTTCTGCATCTCCGTGAATATTACCACAGCCAAATATTATTAGATCTTCATTGCTTTCTAAATTATTAAAATAATTAGATAGTTTATTGAACTTATTTAGCGCAAAAATAGATAAATTTAAATTTAAAATATTTTTTTGTGAATTTAAAATTTTCTTTAATAATCTCCGCTGCCTAAATTTAAGTGCACCACTCAGCAGATAAGCATTAAACCTATTTTTTTTAGTTAAAAATTCGGCAAATTCTTTTAATCTAAACCCTCTATCACTGCGGTGATTTATCAAAGCATAAATGCTTGCATTTTCAACAGGTAAATTATCAAAATTTTTAGAAACTCGATTCCAGATTATTTCTGTTGAATCACGATCATTAGCAGCAAAGGCATTAATGAAAATAATATTTCTGTTTTTTTCTTTTAAGAGATAATATTTTAAGCTGCCTGGATCTTCAGTGGCTGAAAACATTCCTTTTAAAGCGGTTTTTCTATCAATGTTAAAACACTGAGCTGTTTTAATTGCACAGGCAATATTATCTGCAAAAACTTCTTTTTCAAATAACTGCAGTTCTTCTTTGCTAATGGTTATATTATCTGTAGATGAATATTGATTATTTCTCATTTCTGATTTTTCTTTAATCAAGCGTGCTAATTTTTTTTCAGAAGATATAACATTTGAATTATAAGGTAAGCTTAAAGAAATTGTTTCTGCAATTTCGAGTAAATTATTTCCCATCTTGTCCAGATGATCATTTCGGACATTGGTAATGATCATATAATCTGCATTTAAAAATAAATTTTCACTGCTCCACTGAATTTCTGGGGAAACCGCCATACATTCTATTACCAACACATCTACTTCTTCTTCAACTGCTAATTGAACTATTTTTTTCTGTTCAGAAATACTTGGCGGTCCATGTCGGATTATTTCTTTTTCACTTTGATCAGGATAGATAATTCTGGCTGCAGAACCAGTTGTTTTAGCAAGAACTTTGAGTCCGCCTGATCTCAAAGCTGCAGAAATAAGTCGAGTAGTTGATGATTTACCTCTTATTCCATTGACATGTATTATTGAAGGAATATTATGCAAATTTTTATTATGTTTTTTTCTTTCAAAGATACCAATGATGATTATAATTAAAGCCATCAGAGCTATTATCTTCATGTGTTTTTCCTTTCTAAGGATATATTTTGCTTTTGTATATATTATTTCTTCACTTTCAGTTTACTACAAAGATTCAGAGATATCAATTAAATTTCAATGTAATTTCTTCATTATATAATATTTAAAAATAAAATTAAGATAGCTTTTTAGGGACGGAAAGCCCTAAAAGAATCAAATAAGATCAAAAAACAGAAAATTATAAAAAAAGCAGTAAAAAATATCACAATCATGATTGACATATAATCATGATTATGGTATTATAAAATTGTGAAAATGATGAAAATAAAAATATGAGGGAGGTGTTACTCATGTTAGAAGGTAAAAAAATTGCTATTTTAGGTGATCGTGATGGTATTCCTGGACCAGCCATTGAAGAATGTATGGAAACAACTGGTGCAGATGAAGTTGTATTTACTACAACTGAGTGCTTTGTCTGAACAAGCGCAGGAGCTATGGACCTGGAAAATCAGCAGAGAATAAAAGATCTTGCTGATAAACAC
>NZ_QBLR01000339.1:0-3530 GCF_003070835.1 Halanaerobium sp.
AGCTTTATTGGCCTCGGAATCCAGGAACCTTCTGCCAGCTGGGGTAATATGTTGAGTGCAGCTCAGAATATAACTAAAATCTCAGATTTTCCCTGGCTTTTATTACCCGGTTTATTCATTTTTATTACTGTCTTAAGCTATAATATATTAGGTGATGGTTTAAGAGATGCGCTTGATCCTAAATCCTAAATATCAATATTAAAATTAAAATCAACTCCTATTTCAGAGTCTTTTTCTTTAATTAATTCTTTTAATGAATCGACTGTTAAAGGTGTTGGGTGGATTAATTATCTTAATTTAACTTTAACAGTAATTCGTTAACATTTTCTGATTTATTAAAACCAGCAGTTAATTTATCTGGTAAAGCATCTAATCCCTCAGCTGCTGCCATTACTGCAGCAATTACCATTGCTCTAGCTGAAGTATCTCCGCCTGCCATAATATTAAGTGTTAAAGCTTCCAGGAGATCATCAGCATTCCAGAGAACATCAAGCACAATTGGAAAGCCCTGCTCAGTTGAGCAGCCCTGACCGCGGTCATCTGCATTTGCTACAATTTTATCTTTAGATCCGATTTTTTCAAAAGACTCAGCAGTAAATTTATTTAAATCTTTATTAGCTTTAATAGCTTCTTTATAATCTTTGCCTGCCAATACATCTTTAATCACAGCAAAAACAAATTTTGCAGTCTGATCAACAACTTGGCTGTTATGAGTTAAATGAACTAGGTCTAAAAAATCTTTTTGAATAATATCTTCTTCTAAAAATAACGGCAGACTGCGTGCAATTCCACCTAATTCATGATTGTCAGCCCCTGTAAAAGTATCTGAATTCTTAAGTTTTTCCAGTGAATCTTTCATTGCATGGTCCATATACATCTCATTATTTTCTAAATACTCAATCCAGTCATCTCTAAACTGCTTTAGATCAAAACTCTGATTATTAGAGATTGACTGCAGCAGTGCAAAAGCTTGTTCACCATAATGTGATAAGTCTCCAGCTTTTTTTCCTTCGTGGAATTTAGCCATAGGAGTTCTATATTCTTCAATTATTCCGCTGTATTCTTCCTTTAATTTATCTGTACTGTAAACCCAATGAGCACCAAATGAAAGTGCATCTGCAACAAAAACTGCTTTTATTAGTTCTTTTCTTTTATTTTGCATTAACAAAACCTCCTTATATCTCAACTAAGTTTTAATATTATTATATCCACGCTGACTAAATAATAATATTAAATTGATTACATGTTTTTAGAAAGGCTATTAATTATCTGAAACTGACGAACTGAAACCACTAATGAATAATCTTTTAAAACAGAGTATGGTCTTTGATTTATTAGACACTGAAACAATAGATATTGATGCTTCGAATTTAGAAAATTACAACTGATATCTATGAACATATTCTTTTTAAGCAGGAGTTTCAGGCTATTATACCAATTATTCAAATTAAAAGGCTTATTCTTATAATTTGCAGATAATATTTTTAAAATTAAACTAAATTAAGCGTATTATGAAATTCGATTAGTTATTATTTTTTATTAAATAATTATTTAAAAAAGTGCAGTTTCCCTATTTACAGGTAAGAGCTGCACTTTCTCTTATTTATACTAAAAAATCTCCACTTAAAACAATAACAGCATAGACTGTAGGTCCCACATGACACCCTAGAGTCGCACTGATGCGGCTGTTAAAAATTTTTAGATTCAAATTTTTGTCTTTTTTTACTTCTTCTATTAATTTATTTTTTGTCTCTGTAAGGTCAGCTTTGCGATCTCCATGAGCAAATCCAAGCCAGTTATTTTTTTCATTATCAATTTTTTCTTTAATAATTTTTATAATTTTGTCCTGAGCCCGGTGCGGTCCTCTAACTTTGGCAATTGGTTTAACCTTACCGGTTTCAGTACTAATTGAAATTACAGGGTTAATACTAAAGATAGAACCTAAGAATGAGCTCGCTTTACCGATACGGCCACCTTTTTCCATATAAGTTAAGTCCTTCACTGTAAAATATAAGTATAAATTCCTTTTTGCACTTTTAATGGTTTTAATTATATCATTTAAGTCTTTATCTTTTTCAATTAATTTTGCTGCCAGAATAACTAACATACCCAGTCCTAGAGAAATACTTGCCGAATCAATAACAGTAATTTTTTGGTCTTCTATTTCGCGAGCAGCTAATTTTGCTGATTCAAAAGTACCGCTGAGAGCAGCAGAAATATGAATAGAAAGCAGATGATCATATTTTTCCAGCATTTTTTTGTATTTTTTCATAAATAATGCCGGGGCGGGTCTTGAAGTATGTGGTAGTTCTTTATTTTTATTCAGCTTTTTAAAAAAACTTTTTGGATTGATATCAACACCATCCTTAAATTCTTTTTCTCCAAAATGTACTGATAGAGGGATAACCTCAATATTATATTTTTCTATTAATTTTTGATTTAGATCACAGGTACTATCAGTTATAATTCCAATACTCATTTTTCTGCTCCTTTCATTAATTAAAAGTCATAATCCTAAATTATTCATAGCAGCCACAAAATATAATTTTCCTTTGATTTAACTCTAAAATTATCTGATTTAAGATTTTAAAATAGATTTTTGAGTTTAATTTTTTAAAAAATCTATTTTTTGTTATTATGGTAAAAATCACTATTAAAATTGGGTATAGATATCCCGTAGTCTTCCTTTATTTTCTTAAAATTTTACAGTTCTTTTAGAATTCAATGTCAACCAAATTCTAAACTCTGTATATTATCCAGTACTTTAAAAACAACTCTTTGTTGGGACATCCTTCTGATAGTTTCTATTCTATCTGATCTGTTATGCCCTAGAAAACAGAGTCGTCTCAGTCAGTTATTTAAGTTATAGGCAAGCATCATCTGCTGTAATTTATTTGCATTAGCCTGCTGCAGCTGTTTCATATTTTCTTTATCGACCTGATTGTTTAATCTTGAAATAGCAGGTTGAGAAGCCAAAATTTATTTTCCCAGTATAGTCTGAAATGAAAAATCAAACCGTAGATCATCTGCATCATCAGCATGCCGGAATTTGATGTTAAATCACTACCATTAAAATTTATTTTTAAATTTGACTTGAAATCTATTTTTTTTCCAGTTATAGTAACCATACGGAGTCCCTCCTTTTAATTTGGTCGTTACTATTATTATAAAGGAAAGAGGCTCCTTTTTCTATATTTTTAGAGAAAAATCTTAATAAAAACTTTTTCACCCACTGGGTGAAAATAATATTTTGATAGAATTTTGCTATATTAGTACTGATAATTTATTTCGTGGTTGTTATGAATAATTCAAGACAAGAGAGTTTCTTAATGGTGATGGTACAATTCAGTTTCAATTCTCAGCCCCCAACAAAGAGGACTGCAATCTATATCAGGACTGACATCAGTTATTCTGTGAGTAGTTTCAATTCTCAGCCCCCAACAAAGGGGACTGCAATCAGAATGATGCTATATATCAGGATGATGTTTACACCGTTTCAATTCTCAGCCCCCAACAAAGGGG
Source organism: Halanaerobium sp. (assembly GCF_003070835.1). Lineage (NCBI taxonomy): Bacteria > Bacillati > Bacillota > Clostridia > Halanaerobiales > Halanaerobiaceae > Halanaerobium > Halanaerobium sp. Next base: position 3,523 of record NZ_QBLR01000339.1, read on the forward strand.
ACTGCAAT
>NZ_QBLR01000340.1:0-3517 GCF_003070835.1 Halanaerobium sp.
TTTAATATATATTTAATAATAATCATCTATAATCAAATTAGAATAGGTTTGGTTAATGATTTTGTAAGTGTTAAAATAACCATTGTGGATTTTAAATCGCATTATTTTTATATTCTAATGGAGGTGTTTTATAGATGAATTCTTTTGAAGAGAGAGAAATTGAAGAATTGATTATAGGCTATAACAATGATATACATGACCCGAATGTTTCTTCAGCAGAGATAGTTAACAAATATTTTTTCAAGAATGTGTGTGAAAAGTCATTTAATGTCTATACAAAATGGCTTTGTAAAGATAGATTCAACAAAAATCCAAGAATTAGAAATTTAAGTGTATCCAATATTAGGAGTATAAACAAAGAAGTATTTGCACCAGATGAAATAGAAGAAGAGGTATATGCCAATTTGTCTTACGAAATAAAAAGAGACGATATGGATTGGACAGAAGTGTGCGGCAATACTATGGTTTTGAAAATAAATGGAAGATGGTATTACGCATTATTATCAGATATGAAATATGAAATTATGGCTTATCCAAGAAATTTTCAACTAAAATTTGAATATGTATGATAAAAAAGCAGCTATTCATTAAACTTTGAATAGCTGTTTTAATTTAATAACTTTATTTTATTTTACCAACAGGTGCAACATATACGGAAAATTCTTCATCACCATCTAATTCCAACAGTTCATCTAACTTTTCTTGAGAATACGAACCAATAGCACAAGTCCCGCAGCCTAAAACCTCTGCAGATAAATAAAGATTTTGGCAAACATGTCCTGCATCTAAAGCTATAACTTTGTGAGACAAGAAGGAATATCTCCATTCAGTCCTATATGGAACTACAGCCCAAACAAAAGTTACGGCTGAAGTTACTGTCATCCTTTGTTCTTGTGTAGCTTCAAACATCTCATCATCGAAATTGCCTTTTTTAACTGGGATTAACTTGTGTTTTAAAGCAGAATATCTGTATATTCCCATTTCGATATTCTCAACATTTCTAATATAAAGGTATGTTTCAAAAGGATGCCTCGCTCCCGCAGAAGGAACAGTCCTTAAAGTAGCATACCCATTTCTAATAACTCGTTCAACGCCTTGTGTTGACCATAGTAAAAAAGATAGTTCTTTTAAAGTCATAGTTTTATTTTTATAAGCTCTTCTACTTCTTCTTTTTTTGATTAAGTCTACATAATCGATTTTTTCTAAATCAAATTCTTCAACACGGATTAAATCAATTAACTCATTTTCATCTTCTATTTGTTTTTCTAATAGTGGTTGTTTAATTCCTTTTTGTTGATCTGTTTTTTCAACTGAAAATAATTCATTTCCCATAGTATCCCATGGCGACTTTAAAAAATTTCTGCCTTTCTCGATTAAATTTTTTATATCCATTGTATCCCCTCCATTTGTTAGCTAAGTTAATTATATCAAATATTTAATTTCATTTAAAATAAAAAAGCAGCCATTAAAATGGCTGCTAAATTATATTGCGGAGGTAAACCTCTTCTATGGTCCTTTATATCAAGTATGAGCTAACTATTAAATATATCTGTTCACTTCTAAATAAATATTTTTCATGTCCTCTACTCTGTTATAAGCTTCATAGAATGATTCAGCATGTCTATCTTTTTTATAATTTTCTATACCTCTAAACTTTTTAAACATATGAATCCCTCCTCGTATTAATGAAAAATCGTGAATTAAAAAATATTTTATATCCGACAAATTTCATCTAAATTATAAATCGTAGAGTAAACTCTATGTCAAGAAGCAAATCATATATTTTTATGTAAATATTGAGTAAATACTGGAGTTAAGTTGATTAATATAGTCGGAATAAAAAAGATAAAAAATAAACCAGCAAAGCCTGCTTATTTAGATTCAGGTATTTTATAATTTTGTTTTCTGAAAATCTTCTCCAAAATTATTGCTGTTAAGATTATGAATGGTATTGAAGACAAGAGTCTAATAGCTGTGAATTTAATTCCTAATATAGTTGCTTCCATAACACTCATTGGAATCATAAAAAGTGAGGCTGCTGTTACATATGAAAAAATAGAACTGTAACTGGCTCCCTTATGGTATAAAGCATTTGCAACAGGAAAAGCCATAAATGTTCCTCCTACTGTTGTCGAAGCCAACAAAAAGGACCAAATATATTTTTTAAATCCAGATTTTTGTCCAAATCCTTTTTCAATAGTTTCTCTTTTCGCCCAGACATTGAAAAGACCTATTAAAACGAAAGCAGGAGGCAATATTAACAACATATCTTTAGCAAACAAAAGGAAGTTATCCCAAGCTCTTATTCCAAAATCGAAGTCTATAATAAATGAAATAATAATGAAAAGTGCAAAACTCAAGGCTACAACTAAATTTATAAATTTTTTTCTTGTCATATTATCACCTCTCCATAAGAAATACCAGTTATAATAGCAATCATTCCAGCGACAAAAAATGCTCCAATATTCCTATAAATTGTGGCTTTCATTCCCATATACTCTTTTTCAACAGGGTAAGTAACCACACCAACAAGCATCAAAGAAGAGACAAAAGCAGCTACAACCATGTAAGGAATTCCTTTGCTAACCAATATTCCTGCTAAAGGATAAGCGATAAACCCAGGCATCATAGTGATTGAACCTATAATTAAGCCTAAAATCATACCGATAAATGGAGCCTGTCCTCCCAGATAATTTATTATAAATTGATCAGAGATTAAAAGAATAAATGATAAAATAATTAGCAATTTAAGATAAGTGCCTAGTATTTTAGAAAATTTCTTCCAACCGATTTTTAATCCTTTAAAAGTTTTTTCGCGATCTGCAAAGAATGAAGCGATAACTGCAATTCCAGCAATATAGTAAAGTGTGTACATTGTTTTCCCTCCTTGATTATACCCACAAGGGGTATCTTTGTAATTATCATATGCTTAAAAAATAATAAAAAAAGTAAAACGGATTACAATTATTGAAATTATATCGTTAAAATATAATTTGGTAAAAATTGGTCCCATAAACGGAAGGTGCACATAAATCTTGCAAAATAGCGCTGAAAAATATATACTTGTGATAGTATTAATAATTTAGGCAGCGATATAAGAATATAAGGAGGAATTAGGATGTCTGAAAAGGATAATTTAAGATTAAAGCTGGATATTAACAATGTTTTTGCAGAAATGATTGGTGAAGAACATGGTTTGACAGTTGAGGATTTAGAGAAGGCAAAAGAGGAAGCTTTAAAAGCACATCAAAACATACTTGAGGCTGAAGCTGATGGCCAGATGGGTTTTATGGAGCTACCTTACAATCAGGAAGAGGTTGTAAAAGAACTTAAGGCAACTGCCGAAGAGTTAAAAGACAAATTTGATAATTTTGTAGTATTGGGTATAGGAGGATCTGCACTCGGGAATATTGCGGTCCAGACTGCAATAAATGATCCCCACTATAATTTATTTGAAGAAGCGCGTAATGGATATCCCCGTCTTTTTGTAAATGATAATGTTGATCCAGAAGGAATT
>NZ_QBLR01000341.1:0-3484 GCF_003070835.1 Halanaerobium sp.
TAAATAAACTATTTAATTCTTATTTTGAAAATATCTCTTCGCTTCAACCGAAAATCAAAAGAGTAATTAATCGAAACTAAATTATTAAATGATATATAGCAGAGTTGTATAAGACTGCTTTTAGGTTTAAATTTAGAATAAATTTTAATACTAGAATTAATATACACTCTGAGGAGGATAGCAGATGGCTCAGAATAAAAACAAGAAAAGCTGGTGGCAAAAATTTGTTGATAAAATGGCTGCAGCTAATGAAAAGCAGTATGGAGATGATGTTCCTGACTGCTGTGGCGATGGAAAAACAAAAAAAGAAAATGGAAAATAGATTTTATTAATTGGATAATATTTTGAAAAATTCATATATTTAATGGAGGTGCAGAATAATGGCGAGTAAGAAAATAACTTTAAAAATACAGGATATGAGCTGTGCTAGTTGTGCTCAAACAGTAGAAAAATCTTTAAACAAAGCTGAAGGAGTAAGTGAGGCACAGGTCAACTTTGCAGCTAAAAAAGCATATGTAACTTTTGATCCGAAGCAAAGCAGCAGAGATAAGCTGATTGAAGTTGTTGAAAACAGTGGTTATGGTGTTAAAGAAGAAAAGGCAAAGACTTCTTTTAAAGTAGGTGGAATGACCTGTGCCAGCTGTTCATCAGCAGTAGAAAAGGCTCTAAATAAAAGTGAAGGTGTTTATCAAGCCAATGTTAATATTGCAACTGAAAAAGGTAGTGTAGAATACAATCCAGAGCTTTTAAGCAAAAATGACTTTAGAGAAATTGTTAAGAATTCTGGTTATGAATTGCTCAGTTTTGAAGATGAAGAAAAAGAAAAAATTAGTGAGAGTTCTGAGGATGAACTGAGTGATGACATGAAAAAAGTTAAGGAAGCAAAGAAAAAAATGTGGGGTACCTGGGCTTTTACAATTCCGATTATGCTCTGGATGATTCCAGAGATGTTCTTTGGTATTGCCTGGCCTAATATGCAGATTTTTAATTTAGGAATGATTGTTTTAGCAATTCCTCCACTTTTTGTTTTTGGACGCAAAACTTTTATCACTGCCTATAGAGCAGTCAGCCACGGCAGTGCCAATATGGATGTCTTAATTGCAATGGGTACTGGTGCGGCCTTTATAACCGGACCTGCAGTTTTCTTTACTCCGATTGCCAATTATGCTGGAGTTTCGGCAATGATTATGGCTTTTCATTTAACCGGACGTTATATTGAAGAAACAGCCAAAGGTAGAGCTTCACAGGCTATTCGAAAATTACTGGAGCTGGGAGCTAAGACAGCAACAATCATTGAAAACGGGCAAGAAAAAGAAATTTCTATTGAAGATGTGCAGCCCGGAGATATTATGCTGGTTAAACCAGGCGAAAAAATACCCACTGACGGAGAAATAATAGATGGGCAAACAACTGTTGATGAGTCAATGGCAACTGGAGAATCAATGCCTGTTAAGAGAACTGAGGGAGATGAAGTAATTGGTGCTACTGTTAATCAGAATGGATTGATTAAGGTAAAGGCAACTAAAGTTGGTAAAGATACTTTCCTTTCTCAGGTAGTGAAAATGGTGGAGGAAGCTCAGGGAACCAAAGTTCCGATTCAAGAATTTGCTGATAAAATTACAGGAATTTTTGTACCAACAGTTTTGATCATTGCGGTCTCGACCTTTTTATTATGGCTGATCTTTCCAGAGGCTCTGCGGGAAGTTGGATTCTGGGCTCAATCATTTCTGCCCTGGGTTGATCCGACTTTAGGAACATTTACTCTGGCAATTTTTGCAACAATTGCTGTTTTAGTAATCGCCTGCCCCTGTGCTTTAGGTCTGGCAACTCCAACGGCTCTGATGGTGGGAAGTGGAATTGGAGCCGAAAATGGTGTATTGATCCGTAAAGGTGAGGCAATTCAGACTATGAAAGATGTGCACACAATTGTTTTTGATAAAACTGGAACCATTACCAAAGGTAAACCAGAGGTAACAGATATAACTGCAGCCTCAAACAGCAGTGAACAGGAATTACTGCAGTTGGCAGCAAGTGTAGAAGCAGGTTCTGAACATCCGCTGGGAGAAGCAATAGTTAGGGGAGCAAAAGATAGAGATATTGAATTAAAAGAAATTAATAATTTTAATTCTGTTACCGGTAAAGGAGTTAAAGCAGAAGTTGAAGGTAAAGAGGTACTTGTTGGAAGTAGAAAATTAATGGAATCAGCTGGAATTGATTCCTCTGATTTTGAAGACGAATTACAGAGGTTAGAAAATGAAGCTAAAACTGCAATGATGGCTGCAGCTGATGGTAAAATGCTGGGAATAGTTGCTGTAGCAGATGCTTTAAAAGAAGATTCGGTTCAGGCAATTGCTGAACTTAAAAAATTGGGTTTAGAAACAGCCATGATTACCGGTGATAATCAGCGTACAGCTGAGGCAATAGCTAAAGAGGTAGGAATTGATCATGTAGTTGCCGAAGTAATGCCCGATGGCAAAGTAGATAAGGTAAAAGAACTGCAATCTGAATTTGGAGTTATTGCAATGGTTGGTGATGGAATTAATGATGCACCGGCATTAACTCAGGCCAATGTTGGAATTGCTATTGGTACAGGTACAGATATTGCAATTGAATCTTCAGATATCACCCTGGTACGTGGAGATCTATCTTCTGTAATCACAGCAGTCAAACTTTCAAGAGCAACCTTTAAGAAAATCAAGCAAAACTTATTCTGGGCTTTCTTCTATAATCTAATCGCAATTCCGATTGCAATTATGGGATTATTACACCCTGTAATAGCTGAAATGGCAATGGCTACAAGTTCAATCAGTGTTGTTACCAATGCCAATCTTTTAAGAAGAGAAAATGTTCAGGCTGATTATAAATAAAATAGATTAATAATTATCGGATATGATATAATAAAATAGAAGAGGAGTGGTTTGATGAATTCCTTATGTGATTTGGATAAAAAAGAGCTAATAACTCGTTTAAGAAGAATAGAAGGTCAGGTTCGTGGTCTACAGCGAATGGTCGATGAAGAAAAATACTGTGTTGATATCCTGCATCAGATAAATGCTGTTCAGGGTGGACTGAAAGGAGTAAGTCTTAAGATTATGGACAAACATGTTCACGGCTGTGTACAGAGAGCAGTAAAAAATCAAGAAGGTGATGAAGTAATCGATGAATTGATGGAGGTTCTGGCAAAGTTTACTGATTAAAAATCTATTAAAGAGCCATAATTCTTAAAATAGCCTAACATTTTATTCACTATATCGTATTATTCAGATACAGTGATACATTTCAAGATTGGAGGTCAAAAATGTCTTTCTTCACAGGCGAAGAGGGAAAAGAAATTTTAAAAGAGGAATCAGAATTATTGAAGGCGCTTGCTCATCCAGTAAGATTAATTATTGTTAAGGGTTTAATGGTGGAAGAGGGTTGTAATGTTACAGAGATGCAGAAGTGTTTAAATATTCCACAGTCAACACTATCACAGCATTTGTCC
>NZ_QBLR01000342.1:0-3478 GCF_003070835.1 Halanaerobium sp.
ATACCAGCAATTACGATCTGTCTTGTTTTGAGTTTTATTTTCTTTTCCTCCCATCCCAGTCCATTGATCCAGGTGGACTAAACTTATTGTATTTAACAGCCTTGATAAAAGGGTACAGCTCTCGAAAAAAGTTTCTGTCCCAGCTGTTATAGCTATATTATAATAATTATCAACTTAAATGACAAGTGATTTAGGAAAATTTTCTTAAATTATTTTCTGAATCTGCAAAAAATTATTATCTTCTTATCGATTATCTTCTTTCAGAAAGTTTCTTTAAATAATTAATTATTACTTCGTCTACTTCCATTGCTCTGAAGTGTTCAATTAAGCTATCCTGCTTAAAGTAACGCAGCAGTCTAACCAGATAACTCATCACCTTATTGTTTTTGCTTTCTTTTAAGAGCTGACGGTGAAAAAGCTCAGTTCCCATTTCATAATAATTTAATTTTAAAGCAGCAACCAGCCTATAAAAATCTAGATACTCATCATCTAAAAACTTACCATAAGGAATTTCTGTTAAAATAGGTGCTGGATCATCAAATCTCAAAATGGTTTCGTAATAAGCAACAGTATCAAAATAACTTTCTACAGCTGCTTCTTTAACTTCCTGCAGTAAATTTTCTTTTTGATCATCTTCAAGATTAGACTGATATTTTAAAAGTCTTAACTTTGCATAACTTAAAGCTGGACTATCAATATCGGCCGCTTCTACTTCACCGATAACATCCTTTAATTCCTGAGTTGTAATATCTCTTCCCTTATCATAAATTGTTTCTTCCCCATCAAGGGCAGATAAACTAATGAAGAGTCGATTATTATAAATGTCTTTTCTCTGAATCTGGTCAATTAAATCAGCCTCGATTAGTTCCAGCAGACTTTCTAAAAGATTCTTTTGGTGATTTCTGGCCTCTTCGCTTTCAATTAACATCATTAGACTTGCTAAGAGATTGTCATCTTCCCCCAGCAGACCAGCGAAGTCTTCAACAAATTTAGCTAACTCTTGATTTTCACCATACTCTACTAAAAATCTTAGATAATCAGAAGCTACCTGCCAATTATGAAAATGTCCATCTTTTCTATTTTTTTCTATGGTGAAGGCAGTTTTTATTTTTTCTTCAGCTTCGTTTAAATTACCCTGCTGATAATCTGCTAAAAATAATAGTCTTAAAAAGTCTGGATTTCTTAAATGATCAGCTTCCAATTCTTCTGCAAAATTTCTGAAATCATCGTATAATTCAGCTGCTAAATAGCGGGCCAGAATATCAAGAGCAATCTGAGAATTTTTAGGTGGTAGATCTTTAATCTCATTTAATAACTCTCTTCCCTCAGATTCAGCAGAACTCATTTTGAGATTATCAAGCTGCTGAAAAACATTAAAAATTTCTGCTGCCTGAGCTAATGCTTCTTTTTGCTTAAGTTCTTTATTTTCAGCTAAATTAAATCTTTCTTTTATAAAATCATCTAGAAACGAAATTACCCTCATCTGCTTATACTCTTTTAACTGCTCGTAATGTTTTTTTAAGAGGCTGAGCGCACTTACCACATCATCTAAATCCATTAAAGTTTCCAGGCGGAAAATAATCAGCTGTAAATTATCAGAATCAATCTGCATTGCTCGATCAATAATATCATTAACACGCTGGAAGTTCTGTCCTTTTTTATAAACTTCGGCTAAGGCAATTAAAAGTGGAATACTTTCCCCTTTAGCCTCTAAGGCTTCTCGAACAAGCGCCTCAGCTTCATCAATTTCTTCCTGCTCCAGCATAATATTGACTAGAGGAGAAATAAAGGCTTCATCTAGTTCTGTTCCCATCAGCTGCCAGGCATGTTTAAGATATTTTCCCGCCTGCTGATAATTATTGCTCTGCAGTGTATAAACTATTAGCGGCAGTAAAAATCTGTGTTCTAGAGGATAATTTTTAACCGCTTCTTTTAATAAATCAACTACCTCTTCTTCTTTTTCTGCTTTTTTTACTGCGTCAAAATATTCTTCAATACTTTTATCTGGATTATTGCGGGCACAGCATTTTTTGAATTTTTTGCCGCTGCCGCAGGGACAGGCTTCGTTCCTGCCGATACTATAAGAACGAACTGTATCTTTTTCTCTTCTTTTTGCTACACTATCTTTTAAACCTTTTAATCTCTTATTCATTTTTTTAACCAACCTTTCTCTATCAGACTAGAAGTATGCAATAATAAAGCTCCATCAAGCTAAAAAGCTTCTGGAGCTCAATCATTTTTTATTTAAATTTAGTTTCATCTCTTTATAATTATAGCAGAATAAACAATTTATTTAAAGCTAATTTAACTCTAAATTTCTGTGATTATTTCTTTAATATTTTTAATAAGCAGATCCATATCTTCCTTTTCTACTACTAAAGGTGGTAAAAGACGTAAGGTATGTTCTTTGACAGCATTAACTAAAAAACCTCTTTCGAAAAGTTTATCAGTAATGTCTTTTGCTGAGAGATCATCATCGAACTCTAAAGCCAGCATTAACCCCTTACCTCTTGTTTCAATTAAATTATCATTTTCAGCAACTAGTTTATCTAATTCTGCTTTCAAATAGGCACCTTTTTCTTTGACAGCTTCTAAAAATTTAGATTCCAGCATAATATCAATAACTTCGGAAGCAGCTCTAGTTGCCAGTGGATTGCCGCCGAAAGTTGTACCATGATCGCCGGGTTCAAAAGCAGAAGCCACCTCTTCTTTAGCCATAAATGCCCCAATTGGAACTCCACCACCTAAGGCTTTGGCCAGAGTGATTATATCTGCTTCAACACCATAATTTTGATATGCAAAAAGTTCACCAGTTCTACCTATCCCACATTGAACCTCATCAAAGATTAATAGAATATCTTTTTGATCACAGAGCTGCCGTACCCCTTCTAAATACTCCTGTTCTGCTGGATAAATTCCGCCTTCTCCCTGAATAGGTTCCAGCATGATAGCAGCAGTTTTATCAGTTACTGCCTCTTTTAAAGCTTCCAGATCATTAAAAGGTACTGTAGAAAAGCCCTCCGGCAGTGGAGTAAATGGCTCTTTATACTTATCCTGTCCAGTTGCTGTAACTGTTGTCATTGTTCTACCGTGAAAAGATTTATCTGCTGTTATTGTTTCAAACTTATTGCTTCCTTTTTTCTTGAAATATTTACGGGCCAGCTTTAAAGCACCTTCGTTTGCCTCCGAACCACTGTTAGCGAAAAATATGCGGTCAAAACATGAATTTTGACATAATTTTTTCTCAAGTTCAGCCTGAGGTTCTATGTAATAGAGGTTTGAACAGTGAATAATTTTATCAATCTGATCTTTTAAAACATCTTTAAACCGCTGGTTGCTGTAACCTAATGCATTAACTCCAATCCCAGCTAAAAAATCACGATAGACTTTACCATCTTTACTGTATATTTTTATTCCCTCAGCTTTTTCCACATAAAGCGGGTATCTGCCGCTGTAAACATTCATAAAATGTTTTTGA
>NZ_QBLR01000343.1:0-3469 GCF_003070835.1 Halanaerobium sp.
GAATCCTTTTTATTAAAACTGGCATCAAAAAAGCCGCGGAATTAAAACCGCGACTTTTAGTGTTTTTAAATTTTAAAATTATTATATTCAATTATCTTTTATAATTTAATTATCTTTAACAAAAGAAGCAAGTCCTAAACCACCAAATTCAATTCTTCCAGTAACTCCACCATCTAAAGCTCCTATTTCTAAGTGGAGAAGTGCAATTCCACATTCTAATCTTCTGTAAGCTGAAGGCTCACTTTTGCAATCTACAACTAATTTACCTTCACCATAGTAAAAACGCCAGGGCTGTCTATTTAGTCTTGAAGGAGCATAACTGGCTATTTTGATGGCATTTTTTACCCAACCAGGCCAATCTGAATCATAACCATCAGGGCATAATTCTTCTATATCTTTACGGTCTCGATGCGGAAAGAGTTTCGAGATAAAATGTCGGGTTAAATTATAATTTTCTGATGAATATCCAATAGGACTAACTGCAACTAAGCGCTCGCCTCTTTCCAAATCAATTTTAAGATTTGATCTTTCAGGAACATATCTGCCGCCAATCCAACAACTGCCTAATCCATGGGCTGTAGCTTCTAAAATAGCTGCTTCACCAATGTAGCCCATTTTTGTCCAGCGGTGTTCACCATTGTCATTTAAAATAAAAGCGATAAACGCAGGAGATTCAGTGAAATTACCATATTTACCTTTTAAAGCAGGTAAAATATCTTTAACAGACTTTTTTATTAATTTTACTCTGACTTCTGGATAAATATTATTTAATTCTTCAAATTTCTTCTCAAGCGATTTTATAGTAAATGGCTTAATTTCTTTAGTCATATATTTTTGTTGAGAATAACGAGTCAACACAGCCTCATACCATCTTTTAACAGGAATATTCATAGGACCCGCCCCTTTCTTAGATGAAGCTCAATTAATTAAACTTTGATTAGTCAACATCCATGACTTTTTTGATTTCAGCTAACTTTTCTGCAAGCACAGATTCGGTTTTAGCTTCAACGACTAATCTTAAATATGGTTCAGTATTTGAAGGTCTTACATTAAACCACCAATCTTTGTATTCTAAACGGTAACCATCAAAATCATAAAAACTTACTGGTTCTTGTTTCTCGAAGAAATAATCCTTTAAATTCTCCATTACCTCTGCTTTGTTTTCAATTTTAAAGTTAACCTCACCAGAAGTTGCATATTTATCTAATTCAGCAATATATTCAGAAATAGTCTTGCACTCGTCTTTTAATCTTGCGGCAACATTTAAGACAACTAAAGCAGTCAGCATTCCTGAGTCACAGTAGAAAAAATCTTTGTAATAATAGTGACCGGCAAGTTCTCCTCCACAAATACCATCTATTTCTCTAAGCTTCAGTTTTGCATAGGCATGACCCACCTTCCACATATGACAATTACCACCCAGCTCTTTAATATGCTCTTTGACAGACCAGGAAGTACGGATATCATATAAGACATTTTTTCCCTTGCCCTGCTTAATATAGTACTCTGCCAGTAAAGCAATAATTAAATCAGGAGAAATAAAGTTTCCTTTTTCATCTAAAAACATTACCCGATCTCCATCACCATCAAAAATAAGTCCCATATCAGAACCTTTTTCCAATAATAATTCTTTCAGATCTTCTCTATTTTCTGCTTCTAAAGGATTCGCTTCGTGATTAGGAAAAGTTCCATCAAGTTCATTATATAAATAATGGGGCTGATCACCAAAGATTGCATCAGTTAAAATTGCAACCATTCCATTAGAAACATCAATTGAAAGGTCGAGTTTTGATAAATCTGGTAGATATGATTTCTGGAATTCTATATATTCAGCTTTTAAGTCATGTTCTAAAATATTACCTTTTTTATTTTTGCCAACTGGTTTAACTTCCTTAGTTTCTATCATTTCTTCTAATTCTTTTAAACCAGAATCATAACCTACAGGCAGTGCATTTTCTCTAGAAATTTTTAAGCCATTATATTCAGGTGGGTTGTGAGAAGCAGTTATCATCACTGATGCCTTATAACCATGTTTTGCAGTCCCATAATAAACCATTGGTGTTGTTGCATATCCAATTTTATAGACATCTGCTCCCCGGTCTGTAATACCAGCTGCCAGAGCTTCGAATACCTCTGGGGTTGATTCGCGATCGTCATAACCAACTAATACTTCATCAGCTGCCAGCAGTTCTGGTAGAAAATATCCAATTTTATAAACATCTTCTTTGTTAAAATCTTTATTATATACTCCTCGAATATCATATGCTTTAAATGCTTTCAAAATATCGCCTCCTAATTACCTTTATTTGAATTAAAACATAATTTTTCTGTAAAATCTATTTTTAATAACTCTTTCTATTATATATATTCTATGTTTATTAATTTTTTCCTTGTTTAAAATCAAAAAAGAGCCCAAAGCAGATTTTGCTTTAGACCCTTTTCCAGTTTATCATTTATTATTTTACAATTTTTCTTATGAAACTTTTGCTTCCTGCTGCAGCTCTTTATTTGCTAAACTATCTGTCTTTCTGGACCAATAAGTGGCAACTAATGGTCCCGAGATGTTATGCCAAACGCTAAAGATAGCTGCAGGTATTGCGGCTGCAGGACTAAAATGTGCAACAGCTAAAGAAACTGCCAAACCGGAGTTCTGCATACCAACCTCAATACTTAAAGCACGCTTTTTGGCTTCTTCCAAACTTAGCTTATCTCCTAAGAAGTAACCACTTATAATACCAAGTACATTATGTAAGATTACAATTAAAAATATTGCCGCTCCTGTTGTAGCAATTTTCCCGGAATTAGCCCCCACAACTCCACCAACAATTAAAACTATTGCTATTACTGAAACAGCTGGTAATGATTTAGTCACAGCCTTTAGTTTAGAGCCAAATAAACTGTTGATGATAAGCCCTAAAACTATTGGGATTAAAACAATCTTAACTATCGAAATAAACATCGCACCTGCTGAAACTGGAATCCACTTTCCGGCAAGCCAGACTGTTAATAAAGGAGTTACAACTGGTGCTAGAAATGTAGATAAAGTTGTAATTGAAACTGAAAGTGCAACATCCCCTTTTGCTAGATAGGTCATTACATTTGATGCTGTTCCACCAGGACATGTACCTACTAAAATTACTCCTACTGCTAATTCTGGCGGTAATTGAAAAACAACTGCTAAACCAAAGGCAATTAAAGGCATCAATGTGAATTGTGCCAATGAGCCTATGAAAATTTCTTTGGGATTTTTTAAAATATTTTTAAAATCTTCAACCTCTAAAGTCATCCCCATTCCAAACATGATAATTCCAAGTAACACGGTCACTTGGGGCAGAACCCACCCAAAAACAGATGACTGAAAAAAACCTATCACTGCTGCTATAATCGTCCAAACAATAAAATAATCCCCAATAAATTTAACTGCTTTTTCTAATGTTTTCATAATCTCCTCCCCTTCTCTCTCCTAAAT
>NZ_QBLR01000344.1:0-3468 GCF_003070835.1 Halanaerobium sp.
GACTTAAAAATTTAATTAATAGGGAGAAGCTAACTACCTCCTTCTTAACTCTTTACATGAATCTCTAACTACCAGTTCTGGATCATATAAAAATCTGGGTTTTTTAATTCCAATTTCTATCATATTAAATAATAATCTGGCTGCATGTCTGCCCAGTTCTTCTTTAGGATGTCTAACTGAGGTAAGTCTAACATTTGTTGCTGTAGCCAGAATGGAATCATCAAAAGATACAACGGAAATATCTTCTGGTACTTTTAAACCATTATCAATAATTGCCTTGACAACATCTACTGCAATTTCATCATTATAACAGACAACTGCTGTCGGCTGATTTTGGTGAGATAACATTTTATCCATACAGTGATAGGGATAAGATGATATCTGGCTAGTTATATAAGTTCCAATATCTGCAGCTTCTGGGTCAAGATCATAATCTGAGAGTGCTTTTTTAAAACCCTTAAGTCTAAATATCCCCTGCAGATCATCTTCTTTAAAAATACCAGCAATACTTGTATGGCCCAGCTGAAGCAAATATTGAGTTGCCTTATAGCCACCCTTGTAATCATTGACTATTGCATAGGATGGATCAAGTTCTCTATAATAGGCATTTAACATTACAAAGGGAATATTTTTTTCTTTAAGTTCCTGATATAAATCCATGTTGTGGGTGTCGACTGCACTTTTTGTTGGCTCAATTATCAAACCATCAACTTGATTATCTATAACTTTTCTTAAGTGTTTTCGTTCTTTATTGGGATCATTATCTGTATTGGCCAGATTTAGAGTATAGTGCTTTGAACTGACAACCTCTTCAATCCCGGAAATAATATTGGGAAAAATATAATTGGAAAGATAGGTAGTAATAACTGCAATTCGTTTTTCTTTAACTGTATTTTGTTCGTCCTTAAAAAATGTCCCTTTTCCTCTTTCTCGGGAAACAACTTTTTCCTTTTCCAGCTCTTTTAGAGCTCGGCGCACAGTATCCCTGCTGAAATCAAATTCTTCTGCCACATCAGATTCTGAGGGCAGTAAATCACCATCACTTAACTCATGATGTTCTATATAATCTTTATAATAATCTATAATTTGCTGATACTTTGCTTTTTTCATACAACAACTCTCCCTACTTTTAAACAAGTTGTATGTTAACTTGTTGGTTATATTGTACAACAATCTTTTTTGAAAATCAAGGATAATTTTAAATTTTATAATATTTTCTGAAATTTAAAAGAAAATAAAAAAAGACAGTACAACTCCGCATAATTCAGAGCAGTACTGTCTCAATAATCTTCAATTATATAAAATAACTACCTTAGTTTTTAAGGCTCTGCAGTGGTGCCGGAATTCGGCCGCCTCTGGCAATAAAGTCGGAACTTGAATAATCACTTACTTTCATAATTGGAGCTCGACCAAATAAACCTCCGTAAACAACTTCTTCTCCCACATCTTTACCGGGAACTGGAATTACTCTAACAGCTGTTGTCTTGTGGTTTACCATTCCAATTGCAGCTTCATCAGCAATAATTGCCGAAATTGTATCTGCAGTAGTTTTACCGGGAACAGCTATCATATCAAGTCCTACCGAACAGACTGCAGTCATTGCTTCCAATTTTTCCAAACTTAATGCCCCTTTTTCTACAGCTTCTATCATCCCAGCATCTTCACTAACAGGTATAAAAGCTCCACTTAAACCGCCGACATGGGAAGATGCCATTACCCCACCTTTTTTAACTGCATCATTTAAAAGAGCAAGGGCAGCGGTTGTTCCATGTGCACCAGCAACTTCAACTCCCATTTCTTCTAAGATTCTAGCAACACTGTCGCCAACTGCCGGGGTTGGAGCCAGCGAAAGATCAACAATACCTGCTGTAACTCCCAGCATCTCAGAAGCTTCTTTGGCTACCAGCTGGCCCATCCGGGTAATCTTAAAAGCAGTCTTTTTAATAGTTTCAGCAACTACATCAAAGGGCTCTCCTTTAACCTTAGTTAAGGCTGCCTTGACAGCTCCCGGACCAGAAATACCTACATTAATCATACATTCACCTTCACCAACTCCGTGGAAGGCACCTGCCATAAAGGGATTATCCTCCGGTGCATTGGCAAAAACAACCAGCTTACTGGCTGCAACACCACCATTATCAGCAGTCAGATCAGCACATTTTTTTACTACTTCACCCATCTCAGCAACTGCATCCATATTTAGACCGGCTCTAGTCGTACCAATATTAACTGAAGAACAGACCCTTTCTGTCTGGGCCAGAGCTTCCGGAATTGATTTGATCAGTTTCTTATCAGCTTCTGTCATTCCCTTATGAACCAGCGCTGAAAAGCCGCCAATAAAGTCAACTCCTACTTCTTTAGCTGCCCTGTCCAGTGTTTTAGCAAATTCTATGTAGTCTAAATCTTCAGAAGCAGCTGCAACAAGCGATATGGGAGTAACCGAAATTCTCTTATTAATGATCGGTATATCGTATTTTAACTCAATCTCTTCTGCGGTCTTAACTAAATCACCCGCATATTTAACAATTTTATTATAAATATTTTCTCTTGCTTTGGCACCATCACTATCTGCACAGTCACTTAGAGAAATTCCCATAGTCACTGTTCTGATATCCAGTTTTTCCTCTTCCAGCATTCTGATTGTTTCCATAATCTCGTATGTATTTAACATTAACTCACTTCCTCTCAAACTCAAAAACTAAAATTATTACTCAAAAACCAGCCTATAATTAAATTCTGTGCATGGAGCGGAAAATATCTTCATGCTGTAATTTAATTGAGACTCCCAACTTTTCGCCCTTCTGCTTTAACTCTTTTTTTAATTCCTCTAAAGGAATTTCCAGAGAATCAAGCTCCACCAGCATGGTCATTGTAAAATAATCATCCAGTATTGTCTGACTGATATCAAGGATATTCACCTTTTTTTCAGCCAGCAGTGTACTTACCTCAGCAATAATCCCAATCTGATCAACACCAATTACACTAATAATAGCTTTCACAAAAATCTTCCTTTCTCTTCTAGAATAAATACTCATAACTCTACTGCTCTGATTTAATAGATTATAATTCTTATCACTAATCTTATCATTTATTTTAATTCTTTACAACAAAAACCGCCGGCATAATCACCGACGGCCTCAAGAACTCCTATTGTTTATATTTTTAGAATATAGATTATTTTAAGTCTTTAAATCTCTCTTTTAAATCTCCATAAAGATTCTGATAAATCTCATAGTTTTTATTATACTTTTCAACATTCTCAGCTATCGGATCTACAGTTTTGACTACATCAACCAGTTCCTCTACTATTGATTCGAAGTCAGAAAAGACTCCAGCCCCAACTCCAGCAATAATTGCTGCCCCAAAGGCAGGTCCCTGCTCAATATTTAAAAGGCTGATTGTTTCACCAAAGATATCTGCTGTAATCTGCTGCCAGAGTTCACTTTTGGCTCCTCCACCAATTAGACG
>NZ_QBLR01000345.1:0-3467 GCF_003070835.1 Halanaerobium sp.
CTGGGAGATTTATAATCAGCAGCTGCTTCCACGTTTTAATGAGATAAAAAATGATATTCGCGAACTAAGGGAAATAAACAGACAGGCAATGGTAGAAGCGCAGAGAAGTGCCAACAGCAGGGCCAATCAGGCAATTATTTATACTATTGGTTTAGCCCTACTGGTAATTGTTTTTTCTCTAATTTTTGCTTTTTACCTGACAAAACAAATTTTGCGGCCAATTAAAGAGCTGGAAAAAGGAATCAAAAAAGTTGCAGACAGGAATTTCCAGCAGCAGGTTGAAGTTGCCTCCGAAGATGAAATTGGAGTACTGGCAGATGAGTTCAATGAGATGATTGCAAAACTGCAGGAATATGAAAAACTGAATGTGAAAAAACTTTTGATGGAAAAAGAAAAGTCGGAAGCAGTAGTCAATAATTTAAGCAGCCCTTTAATAGTAACAGATCAGGACCATAAAATAGTATTAATTAATGAAACCGCCAAAAAATTATTTTCTATTAATAAGGATGTAATCGATACCCATTTTTTAGAGGTTATTCAGGCAGAAGAAATTTTTGAATATATAAAAAATCCGGAAGCAAAAGAGAAAAAAACTTTTAAGTTAAAAAAAGATGATAAAGAAAGACATTATCGGATATCTACCAGACGGGTAATTGATGAAGATGAAGAATATCAATTTACAGTTACACTTTTGGAAGACATTACAAGGTTAAAAGAAATTGACAGTATGAAGTCGGAGTTTGTATCAACCGTATCCCATGAATTTAGAACTCCCCTGACCTCAATGAACATGGGTTTAAACATGGTAATTAATGAGGATACAGGAGAATTAAATGAGGAACAGCGTGAACTGCTGGAAGCAGCCTATGAGGATGTTGAGCGGCTGACAGAATTGGTTAGTGATCTGCTTGACCTCTCAAAAATTGAGTCAGGCAGAATTGAGATGGAATTTGATAAAGTAGATATCAACGATATTATTGAAAAAACGCTCAATCCTTTTTATAAGCAGGCAGAAGAAAAAGGAATTGCGCTCAAATTTAAACAGTCAGAAGATAATGTTTTTGCCTATGCAGATCCTTCAAAAATTAGCTGGGTTATTTCAAATCTGGTTGGAAATGCACTCCGCTATGCAGATGAAGGGAAAATAGAGGTGGATGCAGAAATAAAAGGTAGAAGGGTTTTAGTTTCTGTAGCAGATAATGGTCCAGGAATTCCAAGAGAATATCAATCTAAGATCTTTGATAAATTTGTGAGAGCTGGAAATGATAAAGACGAAAAGAGTGGCACAGGGCTCGGCCTTGCTATTTCCAAAGAAATTATAACAGCCCATAATGGTAGAATATGGGTAGATAGTGAAGAAGGAGAAGGCTCAACTTTTTCATTCTATATTCCCAGATTTGGTTATCAGGAGGGGGAAAATGAGTAAAATATTAGTAGTAGATGATGAAAAAAATATTAGGCTGGTTGTAGGTAAGAGCCTGGAAAAAGCAGGTTTTGATGTCGACTATGCCGTGGATGGGGTTCAGGCTGTAGAAAA
The DNA here is from genome assembly GCF_003070835.1 of Halanaerobium sp. Taxonomy (NCBI): domain Bacteria; kingdom Bacillati; phylum Bacillota; class Clostridia; order Halanaerobiales; family Halanaerobiaceae; genus Halanaerobium; species Halanaerobium sp. The sequence goes on from NZ_QBLR01000345.1 coordinate 1,538, forward strand.
AGCTAATGATATAAACCCTGACCTGATCTTACTTGATTTAAGATTACCTAAAATGAATGGGTTTTTGGTTTTAGAAGCTTTAAAAAGTGACACTTCTACTGAAGATATACCGGTTATAATTCTTTCAGCATTATCAGAAGAGGATGATGTACAGAAAGCAATATCATTAGGTGCCGAAGATTTTTTAGTTAAACCGACCAGTCAGTGTGATCTGCTGTCAGCAGTTGAAGCTAATGTACGTGTTGAAGAAACTAATGGTGAAGAAGAAAAAAAGGAGGAAAATAATAATGAAGAATAAAGTGCTAATTGTAGATGATGAAAAGAATATACGTTTGACTTTAAAAACTGCTCTTTCTAAAGCAGGTTATGAGGTAGAAACAGCAGTTAACGGTGAAGATGGGCTAACAAAACTTAAGGGAGAAGAGATTCCCGTTGTACTGCTGGATATGAAAATGCCGGGTATGGATGGTATTCAATTTTTAAAAGAAGTAACTGAAAAAGATATTGCGACAAAGGTGATTATGATTACCGGTTATGGAAGTGTCGAAACAGCAGTAGAAACCTTAAAACTGGGAGCTGTTGATTACCTGCGTAAACCATTTAAACCAGAGGAAATAATTTCTATCGTTGAAGATGTATTTGAACGGCATGAAATGGAAAACAGCGAAAAAGAAGTTGAAAGTTTTGAAGACTATATAATGCTTGCTAAAAATGCAATCAATAAAAGAAATTTTTCCAAGGCAAAAGAAATGCTGCAGGAAGCTACCTCTGTGAATTCGGAAAAACCTGAACCATTCAATCTTTTGGGAATTATTTATGAAATGCAGCATAAACAGGCAGAAGCTATGAAGATGTACAGAACCGCTCTGGCTCTTGATCCAGGTTATAAACCTGCCAACGATAATATTGAAAGAGCAGGGGAAAGTATGGGCTCCATTGATCTGGATAATGTTAATTTTGGAGATGACGAGGAGGAAGAATAAATGTTTATAGTTATTGTGGGCTGTGGACGAACTGGTTCTATATTAGCAGGAAGTCTTTCTCGTTCCGGGCATGAGGTTGTTGTAATTGAGCATAATCCAGAATCGTTCGCTCTGCTGCCTGTTGATTTTTCTGGCTTTCAAATTGAAGGTGATGCAGCAGAAAATGATATTTTAAAAGAAGGAAAAATTGAATCTGCTGATCTGGTTATAATAAGTACTGGCAATGATCAGATAAATTATCTGGTCTCACAAATGGCTAAATTAAACTTTGATGTACCCAGGATAATGGTCAGAACAATTGACCCGGCAGTTGAAAAAATGTACGAAAATGATGAAAGAGTTGAGATTTTCTCTCAGATTTCTCTTTTAGCTGAAAATATGATCAATAAAATTGAGCGAGAAGGGATGAGGTAGGCAATGGATATCATACTTGTTGGTGGGGGTAAATTAATTTATCATCTTGCTAAAAAATTAATTTCAAAAGGACATTTTTTAACAATTATTAATAAAGATCGAAAGCAGGCTGCAGATCTGTCGAGAGAGATCAACGCAACAGTTGTTTATGGTAATGCAACTGATAAAAAGGTTTTAGATGATGCTGGAGCCTATAAAGCTGATAACTTAGTTGCCTTAACTCAAAAAGACCACAATAATCTTTTTATCTGTAAGATGGCAATGGATTATTTTGGGGTGGAAAGAGCAACTGCTCTGGTAAACAATCCGGAAAATGAGGAATTATTCAGTACTTTAGGTATTACTGGAATTTTTAATATTACCGATCTGATCAGTTCAATTATAGAACAGAGTGTAGCCTCAGATGATGTCAGCAACCTGACAATGATTGAGGAAGGAAAATTAAGTATTTTTCAGGTAGAAGTTTCTCCTGATTCAGAAGCCTGTGGGAAAGAAATTAAGGAAATCGACCTACCGCTAACTATAGTTTTAGG
>NZ_QBLR01000346.1:0-3451 GCF_003070835.1 Halanaerobium sp.
ATAAGGGAGAGAACAGTTCTCTTCCTTATCTTATTATTCCAATATGAAATATTTTATAAATTGAAAATAATTTCTGAGAAGTTTTGGAGGCATTGAGATATGAAAAAAAGAAAAGTTGGTATCCCCAGAGCTCTGCTGTATTATTATTATTTTCCTTTCTGGCTTAAGCTTTTTTCGGAACTTAATTTAGAGCCTGTTATTTCTGACAGCACCTCCAGGGATCTGCTGAATAAAGGAGTAAAAAAGTCCTTATCAGAAATTTGTGTTCCCATAAAAGTGATGATCGGACATGTTTTAAATCTGGATCAAAAAGATGTGGACTATATTTTTATGCCGCGCTTTCGCTCACTTAAAAAAGATGTAGTTTTGTGTCCAAAATTTTTAGGTCTGCCGGATATGATCAGACATTCTCTACCCGGTTTAAAAACTGAGGTAATTGCTGATCAGATTGATTCAAAAAGTGATGATATAGCGAAATTTGATAATCATCAAAAACTGTCTAAAACTTTAAATATTCCTAAAAGAGAAATGAAATCTGCTTTAAAAAAAGCAACTGATTTCTGGCAGAGGTATAGAGACTTACTTTTTAAGGGTTATTTGATCGATGACTTTGCCGGAATAGAAGAACTAGAAATTTTAGAAGAGGTAATTACTAAATTTGAAAATGATCCAAAACCACCTCAGAGCAGAGATCAGAATTTAGAAGCTCCCGTAAATGAGGAAGTTGTTGATATTGCCGTGATCGGCTATGTCTACAATATTTTTGACCAGTATATAAATATGGATATAATAAATAAGCTAAAGGAAATGGGGGTCAGAGTTCATACTTTTTCGATGGTGGCAGAAGATATTATAGAAAAAGAATTGTCTAATCTGAGAAAGCCCATGTTTTGGGAGTTTACAAATAAACTTTATGGAGCAGCAGAACATTATTTAAAAAATGATGGGATAGATGGGGTTATTCATCTGACTGCTTTTGGCTGTGGACCTGATTCAATGCTGGGGCAGATTTTAGAAGTTGATGCTAAAGAATATGAAAAAACATTTATGACATTAAGGATTGATGAACAGACAGGTGAAAGCCATATTATCACTAGAATTGAAGCTTTTATCGATCTGATGCGGCTAAAAAAGGAGAATAATTAAAATGAGACTATCTTTTCCTTATATGGGACCAACAATTGTATATGCCAAATTATTTGAACTGCTGGGACATGATGTGGTAATGCCGCCCAAACCAGATAAAGAAATTATTGATCTGGGGGTAAAATACAGTCCTGAATTTGCCTGTTTTCCTTTTAAAGTGATTACTGGTATCTATTTAAAATTGATGGATAAGAATTTAGATGCTCTGGTTACCAGTGGTGGTCATGGACCCTGCCGGGCTGGATATTATGGTGAAGTGCACAAAAAAATCCTTCAGGATTTAGGTCATGAAGTGGAGATTATTGTTATTGACTCTCCTCATGATGATTATAAATACTTTTATGAGGTTATTAAACGATTAAAAGGAGACAGCTCCTGGCTGCAGGTCGGTCGAGTGATAAAAATTGTTTATGAGCTGACAAAAGCTTTAGATGAAATAGAAAAAAAGATAGAAATCTTAAGAGCCTATAATGACAAAGGAACAATTAATAAGCTCTGGATGCAGGCTCAGGAAGATTTTTACCAGATTAAAAATACTGCAGAGATAAAGGAAATTAAAAATAAATATTTAAATAAACTGATTAAATTTGAGGATTCAATTCCAGTTGAAGCTGAGCGCTATAAAATTGGAATTATTGGCGAAATTTATGTTGTAATGGAAGAGTCAATTAACAACCAGATTGAAGAAAAAGTAAATCGCTTTGGTTTTGAGGTTGAACGTTCCCAGTATCTAACAAACTGGATTAGAGAAAATGCTTTTCCGTTTCTCGACAGAGACTTAGAAAAAATTGAGAAAAAGGGAGAAGAATTTATTGAAATTGGAATTGGCGGTCATGCTCAGGGAAATATTGGTCATGCCATTAATTTTAAGGAAGAAGGCTTTGATGGGATTATTCATCTTAAACCCTTTGGCTGTCTGCCAGAACTGGTGTCTCAGAGTGTAATGGATGATCTATCAGAAAAATATGAGATACCTGTTTTAACAATTTCTATTGATGAACAGACTGCTGATGCAAATGTACTGACCAGAGTGGAAGCATTTTTGGATATGATCAGAGAAAAAAATTATAGGGAGGTTATGTAGATGAATAATCTTTATCTGGGTGTAGATATAGGATCAGTTAGTATCAATATTGTTGCTATTGATGAAGAAAACGAACTTGTTTTTAAACTTTATACCCGTAACTCAGGTAACCCCATCGAACTGGTTAAAGAAGGTTTAGCAAAATTAAGGGAAGAAATTGAACTTGAAAATTATAAGATTAGTGGAGTTGGAGTTACAGGCAGTGGGAGACAGCTGATTGCCTATGTGCTGGGTGCAGATACAGTTAAAAATGAGATTACAGCTCATGCCCGGGCTTCCACCTATTATCATCCTGAAGCCGGTACCATTTTTGAAATCGGGGGACAGGATTCCAAACTAATTATTGTGGAAGATGGTATTGCAGTTGATTTTGCGATGAACACTGTCTGTGCAGCCGGTACTGGTTCTTTTTTGGACCATCAGGCAGAAAGACTGGGAGTGCCCATTGAAGAATTTGGAGGTCTGGCCTTAGAAGCTGACCGAGATGTCAGGATAGCAGGCCGCTGTACGGTTTTTGCGGAATCTGACATGATTTCAAAGCAGCAGTATGGATTTACTAAACCTGAAATCATCAATGGTCTCTCAGAAGCACTGGTCAGAAATTACATGAATAACCTGGTTCGTAATCGAGTTTTAGAAGGAGAATATATCTTCCAGGGTGGTGTGGCAGCCAATATCGGAATCAAAGCAGCTTTTGAAGAAGAGATTGGAGCTGAAGTAATTGTCCCTGAACATCACGATGTAATGGGGTCAATTGGAATTGCTATGCTGGCCAAAAGAGATGTCAAAAGAAGTGGTCAGGAAAGCAGTTTTAGAGGTTTTGATTTAACAGAGCAGGAGTTTGAAACAACAAGTTTTGAATGTGAGGACTGTGCCAATAACTGTGAGGTAATCAAAGTCATAGCTGATAGTAAAGTGATTGCTGTTACAGGTGACCGGTGTGGTAAATGGACGGCATCTCTAATTGGTGATAGTGCTGCTGCTAATGCTGAGGGGAGTTCTGAGAAGGAAGAAAAAACAGCTGCTAAATCTTCAAAAAAACAGGATAAAGCTTCTAATCTAGATTCTGAAGAAATAGAAGTTGATCTTTATAAAGTAGATCTGGAAAAAGAGAAACAGGTTATGAAAGAATTAGAAGAGCTTGAAAAATCAGATGAAAATAAGAAAGAAGATAACAGTTTTGTTTAAATCTCTAGATAATTATTATCTTAACTGATTTTT
>NZ_QBLR01000347.1:0-3449 GCF_003070835.1 Halanaerobium sp.
TAAATAGGTATTAACTACTTTGTTTAATTCTCTAATTTTTCGATTTAGTTCCCTGTCTTTTAAAAATTCTTTAAAATAATAATCCATCATCCGGTCAAGGTCATCAAATTCTTCTATTTTTTCAGGATTTCTGTGCTGTAGAATAAAAGCAGAAATATAATCAACTTCTCCCGCTTCGGTTGCAATTACCGGTTTGTACTTCCCTTTTTTAAATTGAGAAAAAAGTTTAATCATCGACTCAGCAATTTTATTTTTTTCAGAATCAGTTAAATTATTATAATTTTCGGCTGGGTCTATACCGGCTCTAAAGACAATTTCACGGGCCGAATAGGGGCCGATCCCTCTAAAATTATACATTACTGCTCGGAAAGCAGCCTGAGAAAAGTCTTCTTCAATTATTTGTCTAAATTCTTCTCTGTTTTCAAGCTTAAGCGGGTTTAATTTGTCCTGTGCCGGTGGCTTTTGATACTTAATTCCCGGATAGAGCTGACGCTCTGAATTCTGTTTTTCGGTAATTCTCTTCATAGCATCTAAAACCATCTCATTATCATCTAAGAGAATTACATTGCTGTATTTACCCATTAATTCAGCAATTAGCGAAAACTTTTTTCCTCTTTTTTCAATGTCTATTCTAACCATTCTTTCAAATTCAGGCTGGACTATATCCTGAACATAGGAATTTTTTAAATATTTTCGGAGCATCATGCAGAAATCAGGCGGATAGGAGGGGAAATCAAAATCTAATTCAGTTAAATTAATTCTGGCTCCCTGGGGATCGGTAGAAATTAATAGTTCCAGGTTTTGATTATTGTTTCTTAAGCGAATAATTAAGTATTTTTTATCTATTTGATAAGCCTTTTCAATTCGAGCACCGATAATTTTTTCTTTTAGATTATCTTTAAGTGCAGATAACATAATACCATCAAAGGCCATTCAGATCACTCCATTCTTTAATATATTTCTTTAAGTATAAAAGAAACTAAGCTTAGAGTCAATCAAATAAACATCTGTTTGTTAATGAGACTGAGCTCAACCCTTGTCAAAAAAGTAATGCTGTGGTATCATTAATAAAGATAAGGAGCGAAGTTATTTTAGATAAATAAGATTTTGGGAGGTAGAAATAATGGATGTTAATTTGATTAATATTGGTTTTGGTAATATTATTGCAGCAAACAGGGTGATTGCAGTAGTCAGTCCAGAATCAGCACCTATAAAAAGAATTATTCAGGAAGCACGCGAAAGAGGAATGCTAATTGATGCTACCTATGGACGTCGTACAAGAGCGGTTATTATTACAGATAGTGATCATGTTGTACTGTCTGCAATTCAGCCAGAAACCGTCTCACACCGTTTAGAAGACGATAAATAAAGTGGAGGTATAATTTCATGTCAAAGGGTATATTATTTGTATTATCCGGGCCATCAGGTGTGGGGAAAAATACTGTACTGGATGAGCTATTCAAAAATTTTGATGGAGTTTCCTATTCTGTTTCTGCAACCACCAGAGAAAGGCGCGAAGGTGAAGTTGAGGGAGAGGATTATTTCTTTATTTCAGAAGCAGAATTTAAGGGAATTGAGGCAGAAGATGGTTTTATTGAAAGTGCAGTAGTTCATGGTCATTATTATGGGACCCCAAAAAAATTTGTTGATCAGAAATTAGATGAGGGAGAAGACATAATTCTGGAAATTGATACTCAGGGTGCAAAGCAGGTTCGGGAAAAATATCCGGAAGCTGTTTATATTTTTCTGGTCCCACCTTCTCTGGAAGAATTGGAAAACAGACTGGATAAAAGAGGATCAGAGAGTGACAAAAGTAAAAATCTACGCTTGAAAAATGCTAGACAGGAATTAAAAGAAGTACATAAATATGATTACGAAGTTATTAATGATAGTTTATCAGATGCGGTTAGAGAAATTAAAAAAATTATTATTAAAGAACAAAAAAGGAGAGATTCAAAATGATTACTGAACCCTCTGCAGAACAGCTGGTAGATAAGGCTGATAGTTTATATACAGTTATTATTTTAGCAGCAAAAAGGGCAAGACATCTTAATGAAAGCGGTCAGGAAATACTAGAAGAATACCGTAGCCATAAGTTGGTTTCTAAAAGTTTAGAGGAAATTGAAAAAGATAAAATAACTTATGAAAAGAGACATCAGAATTAAATCGGCAGTTTATAAGCAGGTAGTTTACAGCTGAAAATAATTCAAGAAAATACTTAAATATAAAGGGGTAGGAAAATGTCTGCAAATATTATTTTAGGTGTGACCGGTGGAATAGCAGCCTATAAATCACTGCAGGTTGCAAGCAGTTTAACAAAATTAAATCACAATGTCTACACAATTATGACTGAGTCTGCAGCTGAATTTATTAATCCAATCACTTTTCATTCTTTAACACATCTACCGGTAGAAAGTGAGCTTTTCAGTACAACTACCAGTGAGGTAAAACATATTGGACTTGCTGATAAAGCTGATCTATTTTTAATTGCACCTGCAACAGCAAACTTTATTGCTAAAGCAGCAGCCGGGATTGCAGATGATTTGCTGACTACAGTGATTCTGGCTACAGAGGCACCAATTATGATTGCCCCTTCTATGAATGTGCATATGTTTGAGAATCCTGTAGTTCAGAGAAATATGAAGACTTTAGAGGATTTAGGTTATAAAATTATTACACCTGAGGCAGGTTATTTAGCCTGTGGTTATACAGGTAAGGGGCGCTTACCTTCTCCAGAGAGACTGGTTGAAGAAGTAAGAAGAGAGCTTTTTAAAAAAGATCTTAAAAACCAAAAAATCCTTATTACAGCTGGACCTACCCGAGAATCTATAGACCCGGTCCGCTTTTTAACAAATCATTCTAGTGGTAAAATGGGTTATGCTCTAGCTCAGGCTGCAGCCTATAGAGGTGCTGAAGTGAAATTGATTTCTGGTCCGGTAGAACTTGAGGCTCCTCTGGGGGCCGAACTCAGCCGGGTAGAAACAGCTGCTGAAATGAAAAAAGCGGTTTTCCAGGAAGCTGAAACAGCAGATATTATAATTATGGCAGCGGCTGTAGCGGATTATCGCCCACATGAATACAGTGAGCAGAAGCTTAAAAAGGGAAATGATAATTTAAAATTGGAGCTGGAAAGAACAACAGATATTCTTGCAGAACTGGGGAAAAATAAAAATACAAGCCAGTTATTAATTGGTTTTGCTGCTGAAAGTGAAAATTTACTAGAGAATGCTCAGGCTAAATTACGGGAAAAGCGGGCAGATTATATTATTGCAAATGACATCAGTAATAAAAATATAGCTTTTGGTAGTGATAAAAATCAAGTTACTATTTTAAGTGAAGAAGGAAGTACAAAATTACCACTGCTTGAAAAAGAAAAGCTGGCTCATAAAATATTTGATTATATAACTGATGCAGAAAGAAAATAATTGTAGTCTATCTTACATTTATTA
>NZ_QBLR01000348.1:0-3399 GCF_003070835.1 Halanaerobium sp.
TGATGATGCAACAGTAGTTGAACTGGGAACAGAGTTTCCCTGGACAGAAAAAACTACTGTAAGTGCCAGCATTGTTAACAAAAATGCTGATCTCTATGATAATGAAAAGATCTGGGATCAGGATATGCAGTATACCTATCTTAAAGCCGGTCTTGATCACAAGTTAACCGATAATGTAAACTGGTTGACAGATGTAATGTATATTACCGGTGATGTTGATCAGTTAAATGAACATGAAGCTGATGGTAACATTACTAATGACTATCTTGATAGTGGTACTGGTGATAATGCTGATATCGATGGTAGCTTTATTACAACATCTCTATCAATTAGCTTCTAAATATGGCTTACTGCTAAAAGATAGATAAAAACAACCCGGGGGATTTATTCCCTCGGGTTTTCTATATATATAAGAAAAAAATAACAAAATATGGAGGAGGAATTTAAAAAGTGAAGAATAAAATTATAGTTTTAATGATGGCTTTACTGATGGTAGGACTTGTTGCAGGTAATGCAGCAGCTTCTGAATGGGAAGCTATTGGTGGTATTGCTATTACAAATGTAACATTAGATAAATGGAATAGCACTATTGACGATCTAAATACATTAGTTGCGAGTGATTTTAGAGGTCAAATTCCAACAAGTAACATTGATGAAATGGACAACATTGACAGAGTTCCAATGATTTATTTGGGAGCTAAAAAGGAATTAAATGATAAATGGACAGCAAACATTCAGTATGAGCATATTTTTGGTACTGTGGAAACAGATTTTGATTCTGCTGTAGGTAGTGGATCAGCCGAGATTGATGTTGCTCTAAATGGACTTGCTTTTCTAGCTGATTATGAATTAAATGAAAGATAGTCAGTTGGTGGTGGAGTGGCATTTTACAAAGGTACAAAAGATAAGAATTTTGAAGGACAGGCTTTTGCTGCATCTGGCTTAGTAGATAAAGAAGTTGATTTAGATGCAGTTAGTTATCGTATGGGTGTTGGTTATACACGTTCCTTTGCAGAAAACTGGGATTTTAATGCTGGTTTAGATTACTTATATCTTGAAATGGATGATGATGAAGAAGGTAATGTCTACAGTAAAGGATTTTCTTACACTGCAGGTGTAACTTATAACTTTTAATTAAAATAATAGATTGAAGTACAAAGCCCTTAAGGCAGAGATTTCAGTTCTGCTTTAAGGGCTTTTTCTGTTTTGTAGTACTTTTTCTCCTAACAAAATAATAAAGTAAACGTAGATGTAAACAGTATACGTAAACTGTCTACGTAGTGAGAGGAGGAGTAGTAGTGCCTAAAAAAATAATAACAACTAAAGCTGAAAGTAATCTTGGTCCAAAAGCAATAAGTATTTCTAATCGGAAGGGTGGAGTTGGAAAAACTACTTTGACTTCAGTAATTGCAGAGGAACTAGCCAATGCAGGCTACTCAGTAGTAATGCTGGATCTTGATTCACAGACTGACCTGACAGACATCAACCTGAGCCAGAATGAAGATAGTAATCTTTTCGATCTGCTAACAGGCCAGAAAGCATTAGAAGAAGTAGTAACTGAGCTATTCAGCAAAGGAGACAAGAAAATCATACCTGGTTCAGCTAGAGTAGATGAAATACAGACAGGTGTCAGTAATACTCTGGCTGAGATAGTAGATAAGCTGAAGGAGACATATGATTTTGTTCTCTTGGACCATCCACCGAGTTTGACTGAGCTTTCAAGAGCTGGCTATATTATCAGTGATCAATTGCTAATCATTGCAGAAGCACAACAGCTATCATTAAAAAATTTGATCAGTTTCTTGCTTGAGATAAAAAAACTGCAACTGAAGACAGAAACTACGCTAGAATTGCTGGGAATAGTAGCTAATAAAGTTGATCATCGTAGAAAATTAACTGGCAAAATGCTTATAGAGTACAAAAGAACCTATCCGGAGCTTTTCTTTGACAACTACATTGGTGTAGATACAGCAATTCCTAATGCTCAATTCAATCAAGAAACAATGAGAGAACTACCATGGAGACCTATTACACTGAGCCAGTTCGAGAGAGTAATTGAAGAGATGATCCAGCGGCTGCAGTATGTGAAATACTAAAATTCTAAGGGGGAGTTTGATGCCTAAAAAAGTGAAGGTAAATAAATCAGAGTTGAAAAAGAAGTCGAAAGTAAAGGATAATGATGATACTTTGAAGGAAAAGTTGAAAAAGCGAAGAGAAAAGAAAAGCTTTGATGAGGTTCACACCAGGGTTACTACCTATCTTGAAAAGCCAGTCAGGGAGAAGATGGAGCTGCTCAAGGATAAGGATGTAATAGATAGCTATACTCAGCTTGTAAATCTGGCTATAAAACACTACATTGCAAAACATCTGGACTGAGACCAATGACCTATGCCTTTTTAATGAGGGCATGGGTCTTTTTAATATATTCAATGGTAAAAAAAGGAAATAAAAAACTAAATAAACATATATGATTATATTGAAGGGAATAGCTTCCTAGTTGAACTATTCCCTATTTCAACGCTAAAAAACAATTCAAAGGAGTGGATAAAATGAGGATAATAAAAACATTTGAAGATGTGGAATTGCTGGAAAACACAGAAGTGCTGAATGGGGAATATTTGCAGTGGATCAAGGACTACTTCCTGCAGCTCTTTGAAGCACTGGGCCGGAATGGAGAAACACTGGACCAGTTCAGACTGGGGTGGCTGGAAGGATTTATAATTGTGCTGGAGAAGGGAGATAACCTGAGGGATCTTTCAATGCTGGGACTAAACCCGGAAGATGAAGGGATGCTAGGATGTTCTCTGGAATATGTTGAGGAATATAAACTAAACAGTATAAGTTTCTACAGGATCGGCCTTCTGTTGGACAATGAATGTATGATGACGTTCTTTTCTGAGGTGGGAGCACATGACGAAGAAATTGAAGACTACCTGGCTGAAGAAGCTGTGGAGATCGAAAAATACCACAGGGAAGACAAAGCTGAGCTGAATGAAGATGATGAAATACCATTCTAACTAAAGAAGGAGCAAAGAAAATGCTAAACTACAAAGAATTTGATGACCAAATGCTGCTGGGTAGATTGGTTTCTGAACCAGCTGCAGCTGAACTTTTCCAGGACTACAACTCACTGGAGGAAATAATACTGAAAACATACAGCAATGAGCTGAAGAAATACAAAGGAATAGGGAAAGTTAAGAGTGAACAAATTCCGGCTGTAGCTGAAATAATTAGAAGGGTCCTAAAAGCTGAAAAGAAAAAGACTACTAAGATTGGTAATCCGCTGGACGTATTCAACTACTTCAAGGAGATGCAGTTTCTGGAACAGGAAGAGGCCAGGATCCTGCTGCTGAATGTAAAAAGGAGCCAATTCCCACTCCTTTCAAGACCTAGCTAGCG
>NZ_QBLR01000349.1:0-3389 GCF_003070835.1 Halanaerobium sp.
AATTATAGCTGACTTGGATATTACTAAAAGAAGAATTCCTCAGGATGGTCGGGTACAGATGACCTTTAAGAGTATGCAGATTGATATGCGGGTTTCTACCTTACCCACTTTACACGGGGAGAAGGTAGTTATAAGAATCTTAAATAGAGATGATAGTTTACTTGATATAGAAAAACTTGGTTTTAGGAAAGACAATCGCGAAAGGTTTAATCGATTGATTAAAAAACCCTATGGAATTTTGCTGGCGACCGGCCCAACTGGTAGTGGTAAATCAACAACTTTATTTGCAGCCTTAAATAAGATAAATTCACCTACTAAAAATATTGTTACCATTGAAGACCCGATTGAATATCAGTTAGAAGGTATAAATCAGGTTCAGGCAAACCCCAAAGCTGGTTTGACCTTTGCTAAAACTTTAAGATCAATTTTAAGACAAGATCCGGATATTGTAATGGTTGGTGAGATTAGAGATGAAGAAACTGCCGAAATTGCAATTAGAGCTGCACTAACTGGACATTTAGTTTTAAGTACTCTGCATACAAATGATGCTCCAAGTGCAATTACCAGACTTTTAGATATGGGAATTCCTGGTTATTTAGTTGCTTCTACAGTTATTGGAGTGGTAGCCCAGCGACTTGTTCGAAGATTATGTCCGGACTGCAGAGAAGAATATATACCCGGAGCAGAAGAAAGAAAATTTTTGAATGATGATGTTGAAATACTCTGGCGTCCTTCAGGTAATGCATGTGATAAATGTACTGATGGTTATAAAGGAAGAATAGCTATTCATGAAATTATAGAGATTAATACAGAAATGGAAAATATGATTGCAGAAGGTGCTACAGAACCTGAAATTGAGCGATATGCTAGAAAAAATGGAATGGCTTCCCTGCTTGCAGATGGAAAAGAAAAATTAAAAACTGGTATAACCAGTTATCAGGAACTGGTAAGTGTTATTCATTAAAATTTTATTTTCATTTATAATAATTTTATAGTGACCAAATTTTAGGAGGGAATGCTAATGAATATAATTGATGTAATGAAAGATATATCGCAGAATCCTGCTATATCTGACCTCCACTTAACCGGTAAACTAAAACCGGTAATCAGGTATAATGGTAAACTGGAGTATTACGAAGATTATCCGGAAGAGTTGGGAATTCAACAGGTTGAAGATATTGCCAAAGGTTTAATGGAGGAAAGGCAGTGGGAAGAATTTTTAGAAAAAGGTGAGGTTGACTTTTCACATAGTGTTCCCGGATACTGCCGCTTTAGAGTTAATGCTTTTAAACAGAGGAGCTCAGTTTCTCTAGCTCTTCGAGTGATTCCAAGTGATATTCCAACAATTGATCAACTTGGTTTACCTCAAATTTTAAAAAAATTGGCTCTGCAGCGCAAAGGACTTGTATTATGTACTGGTCCAACAGGTAGTGGTAAGTCTACAACTTTAGCAGCGATGATTAATGTTGTTAATGAAAACAGATCGGCTCATATTATAACTTTAGAAGATCCGATTGAATATCTGCATTCCCATAATAAATCAATTGTGCATCAGAGAGAGGTTGGCCATGATACTCAAAGTTTTGCTAATGGTTTAAGAGCAGCCTTAAGACAGGATCCAGATGTAATCCTTGTAGGTGAAATGAGAGATTTAGAAACAATTTCGATTGCTTTAGAAGCATCTGAAACAGGGCATTTAGTTTTTGCTACTTTACACACAAATGATGCACCGAGTACTGTAGAGAGAATTATTGATGTTTTTCCTGCTCACCAACAGCAGCAGGTAAGAATTCAGCTTGCTTCATCAATTAGTGGTATTATTTCACAGCAGCTAATTCCACGTGCAGACGGAAATTCCCGTGTAGCAGCTTTAGAAATTTTAATTGCTACATCCGCTGTCAGAAATATTATTAGAGAAGGAAAAACACATCAGCTAGTATCAGCAATGCAGACTGGTGGAAAATATGGAATGATAATGATGAATAACTATCTGGTTGATCTTTATAATCAGGGTTTAATTAATTATGATGAGGCAGTTCGTAGAGCAGATGATTCGGATTATGTAAAGAAAAAAATTAGTGGTAGTATTTAATTTTCCCGGAAGGGAGGCTAAAAGATGGCATTAGAATATGTATATAAGGCAAAGAGTAAAAACGGCGATGTTATTTCAGGAACTATTGAGGCAGAAAACAAGTCTGTTATAGCCCGTCAATTAAGAGATAAAGGTTATTATATTACTGAGATTAGTGAAAAAAGAAAGGTCTTAGATGTTGGCGAATTTTTAAAAATGCATAAAAAAGTCAAGCTTAAAGATCTGGCGGTGTTTTCTCAGCAGTTTGCAGCAATGATTGATGCTGGAATTTCACTGGTTGATTCTTTAAATATCTTAGTTGACCAGACTGAGCATCGTCGTTTGAAAGAAGTTATTTTAAGGATTAGAGATGATGTAGAAACTGGAATTTCTCTTGCTGATGCGATGGCTAAACATCCCAAAGTTTTCCCCCGGCTTTATATTCAACTTGTTAAAGCAGGTGAGTCTGGTGGTGTTCTGGATAGTATTTTAAATAAAATGGCTGCTCATTATGACCGGCAGGATGAACTAAATTCAATGGTCCGTTCAGCACTATATTATCCGGCTGTAATTTTAACAGTAGGTGTTATAGTGGTCATTTTTTTGGTAACTCAGGTTGTACCTCAATTTGTGACAATGTTCAGGGATTTTGGTTCAGAACTTCCACTACCAACCAGGATGCTTTTAGGAATTAGTACTTTTATGACGAGCTACTGGTGGGCTTTACTTTTAGCATTAATTATCGTTCTCTTTATTTTAGCTAGATTAAGAACAACACCTGCTGGAAAGGAAAAGACAGATAGTTGGATTTTAAAAATGCCTGTAATCGGACCGATGATGAGAAAAGTATATATTTCACGTTTTTCAAGTACTTTGGCAATTTTGGTTGAAAGTGGGGTTGACTTACTGACTGCTCTGGCAATTGTAGAAGATGTAGTGGGAAATAAGGTTTATGGTGAGATTTTGACAAAGGCAAGGGTAAGAGTTCGAGAAGGTAGTAATTTATCTGATCCCTTACAGGAAAGTGGAGAGTTTCCAGCTATGGTTGTGCAAATGTTAAGTGTTGGGGAAGAAACTGGATCTATTGGCACAATGCTAAATAAGGTATCTACTTTTTATGACAGACAGGTAGAAGCCAGTGTTGATGGTGCAATTTCTTTAATAGAGCCAATAATGATTGTTCTTTTAGCAGTAATGGTTGGTTTTGTTGCTATTTCAATTGTGACTCCAATGTTTGATATGTTCCAGCAGTTCTAATATTTGTCGAAAAATATTTTTTTAAAAACTATTGTAAATATGTAAAAAAGTAGTATAATTA
>NZ_QBLR01000350.1:0-3388 GCF_003070835.1 Halanaerobium sp.
CCCAGTTGATTTCATTTCTGGACCCAGATTGGTGTCAACCTGAGTTAATTTGGAAAATGAGAAAACAGGAACTTTAACAGCTACGTGATCTTTTTCTGGAACCAAGCCACTTTCCCAACCTAAATCCTTAAGTTTTTTACCAAGTAAAGCCTTTGTTGCCAGATCAACCATCGGCACCCCTGTTACTTTGCTCAAATATGGAATTGTCCGGCTGGAGCGGGGATTAACTTCAATCACAAATATTTCTCCCTCACTGACTACATATTGAATATTGACAACTCCCTTAACATTTAAAGCCTGCGAAATTCTTTCCGTATATTCCACTGCTTTTTGCTTTAACTTCTCAGACAAACGGTGAGGAGGATAAACTGCTATACTGTCTCCTGAATGAACACCTGCTCTCTCTACGTGTTCCATAATCCCAGGTACTATTACTGTTTCTCCATCAGAAATTGCATCAATTTCAATTTCAGTACCGCTTAAATATTTATCAACCAAAACCGGTCTATCTGGTGAAATTTTAACAGCATTTCTCATATATTCTTCTAATTCTTGCTCATTATATACAACTTCCATTGCCCGACCGCCAAGTACATAGGAAGGTCTTACCAGTACTGGATAACCAATTTTAGCAGCAATTTTTTCTGCTTCAGCGAATGAAGCCGCAACTTCCCCCTGAGGTACTGGAATATCCAGTTCATTTAAAAGACCGATGAATCTATCTCTGTCTTCTGCCAGGTCAATCGAATCAACAGAAGTTCCAAGTATCTTAACTCCTGCTTCAGCCAGCGGCTCAGCCAGATTAACAGCAGTCTGACCACCAAACTGACAGATAACTCCTTCTGGTTTTTCATTTTCAATGATATGCATAATATCTTCTTTGGTCAGAGGTTCAAAGTATAATCTATCTGAGGTATCAAAATCTGTACTCACGGTTTCTGGATTATTATTAACTATAATTGACTCATAACCTTCTTCATTTAAAGTCCAGGCAGAATGAACACTGCAGTAATCGAATTCTATACCCTGGCCGATCCTAATTGGTCCTGAACCAATTACCATTACTTTCTTCTTTTCAGTTGGCTGAGCTTCATTAACCTTTTCATAAGAAGAATAATAGTAAGGTGTTTCTGCTTCGAATTCTGCTGCACAGGTATCCACCATTTTAAATACGGGTTTTAACTGCAGCTGGTCCCGGATATTTTTTATTTCCGCTTCTGTTTTTTCAGTCAAAAGAGCAATCTCAGAATCTGAAAACCCTTTTTCTTTAGCCTTGTAAAGTAGTTCTCTGTTTTCACTTATATTTTCTTTATTGGCAGCTAGAGAGTTTTCAAGCTCAATAATGGTTTTAATTTTATATAAAAAGAAAGTGCTGATTTCAGTTATTTGGTTAATTTTTCCGACTGTATAACCACGGCGCAGCGCTTCTGCTATCACAAAAAGTCGATTATCATCTGCCGCAAATAAGGCATCTTCAATTTCCGGGTCACTCATTTTTTTAAATTCTTCTAAGTAGAAGCCATAGCGCCCGATTTCCAGTGAGCGCACAGCCTTGAGCATTGAAGCCTCCAGATTTCTTTCAATTGCCATTACCTCTCCTGTAGCCTTCATCTGAGTTCCCAAATTACGATCAGCATAGTGAAACTTATCAAAAGGCCAGCGAGGTATCTTAAAGACTACATAATCTAAAGCTGGCTCAAAACAGGCTGTTGTTTTACCAGTGATTGCATTTTCAATCTCATCTAAGCTGTAGCCTAAGGCTATTCTGGCTGAAACTTTAGCAATTGGATAACCGGTTGCCTTTGATGCCAAGGCACTAGAGCGGCTGACTCTGGGGTTTACCTCAATTATATAATACTGAAAACTCTCGGGATCAAGTGCATACTGAACATTACAACCACCTTCAATTCCTAAGGCTCTTATTATCTTTAAAGCTGAGCTTCTAAACATCTGATATTCTTTATCTGTTAAAGTCTGACTGGGAGCTACAACAATACTGTCACCAGTGTGAACACCTACCGGATCAAAGTTTTCCATATTGCAAACAACTATACAGTTATCATTTTTATCCCGCATTACCTCATATTCTATTTCCTTCCAGCCTTTAATACTTTTTTCGATTAAAACCTGGCCAATCAGGCTGTGTTTAAAACCACGGGCAGTGATTTCTTTTAATTCTTCCAAATTATCAGCAACACCACCACCGGTTCCTCCCATAGTATAGGCAGGACGTACAATTACCGGATATCCGATTTTAGCTGCAATTTCAGCTGCCTGATCAATGTTTTCTGCAATTTTACTGTCTAAAATTGGTTCTCCAATTTCATTCATTAATTCTTTAAAAGTATTTCTATCTTCTGCCTTCTCGATTGTATCAATTGGAGTTCCTAAAAGTTCTACATTCAAATCTTCTAAAATATTTGTTTCGGCTAAGTCTATAGCCAAGTTTAAAGCAATCTGTCCTCCTAAGGTTGGAATCAGTCCATCGGGATTTTCTTTTTTTAAAATTTCTATAATACTTTCAACAGTTAGGGGTTCAATATAAACACGATCAGCCATATTCTCATCTGTCATAATTGTAGCCGGATTGCTGTTGACCAAAACAACTTCTAACCCTTCTTCTTTCAAAGCCCGACAGGCCTGACTCCCTGAATAATCAAATTCAGCTGCCTGACCGATAATAATTGGACCTGAACCAATAACCATAACTTTTTTAATATCTTCTCTCTTCGGCATCTTATCCTCCTATTGTGTTATTCTAAATTTGTTTGATTTAAATTATTTAGATATTATTTAGAAATATTTGCTAAGTCCCCAGTACTATCAGCATCAGCGCATTAGGTTAACAAATTGATCAAATAAATAGTGAGAGTCTTCTGGTCCTGGTGAAGCTTCAGGATGATACTGAACAGAAAAAGCTGGATAATTTTGGTGTTTAAAACCTTCAACTGTTTGATCATTAACATTAATATGGGTTAATTCTAGATTCAAATCATTTAGCGAATCTTCTTTAATTGCAAAACCATGATTTTGAGAAGTAATGTAAACTCTGTTAGTACTTAAATCCTTAACTGGATGATTGGCTCCCCGGTGGCCAAATTTAAGTTTATAGGTATCTGCACCACAGGCTCTTCCCAAAAGCTGATGACCGAGACAAATTCCAAAAATAGGAACCTCACCTAAAAGTTCACTAATGGTCGCTGCCACATAATCTGCATCCTCTGGATCTCCAGGTCCATTGGAAAACATTACTCCATCAGGATTATAATTTAATATATTCTGAGCCGATGTGCTGGCCGGTACCATTATCACTTCACAATTACGCTTAACTAGTGAATTTTTGATATTATCTTTAGCTCCACAGTCAACTAAAATCACTCGATACTTA
>NZ_QBLR01000351.1:0-3353 GCF_003070835.1 Halanaerobium sp.
GTTTGCCTGGCATGAATATTTGCTAATCAGTGAAAGTCTGATGTGGGGGTTAATAGTGCCAACCACTAGCTGAAGACAAGGGTGTCCATCGTGAGGTGGAATCTGAAGGAAGTTGGAGGCAAAGCTTTGGTCTGAGGAATACGAACTGTATAAAAGGCATATTCCTGTGGGTGAGCTTGCTAAACAAAGCAAAACCCAAAACTATTCAAGACAGGAAGTGTAAATACAGCAGATAGATGAAGTGAAAGTAAATATTCTTAACCAGGGAAGGTTCTGATAGCATATTGTGGTGATGAATTTCTAAGCAATAAACTCTGCAGTAATGTAAGAGCTAAACTGTCAGAATGCAGCAGAAGTCATAGTAGATTGATGGATATCTACATCAATTGAAGGATGAAACATTAGGAGGTTTCTTAGATTTGAACAACTCGACGGAAACACATAGAAAGCAGACAACTTCATATGAAGGCTGCTCTCAGGAGATAAGGCTGGAAGCTGGAAGTAATGAGAGAGTGCATAGTGTTTTCGCGGCGTTGCCGAAAGTAAGAAACGGTGAAAATGCAGACTCCAGTAATCTGATGGAGAAAATTCTTTCAGCTCCAAATCTTAATAATGCACATAAAAGAGTTGTAAAGAATAAGGGTAGCCATGGAATTGACGGAATGAGTGTAGATGAACTTCTACCCTACCTTAAAAGAAATGGTAATCAACTTTTGAAAGATGTACTGGGAGGTAACTACAAACCACAGGCAGTAAGAAGAGTAGAAATACCCAAGTCCAGTGGTGGAGTAAGACTACTTGGCATTTAGGCAGTAACAGATAGAATGATACAGCAGGCAATAACACAACAGCTGACACCAATATTTGACCCAGAATTTTCAGAATATAGTTACGGGTTCAGACCTGGAAGAAATGCACATCAGGCAGTAAATAAAGCTAAAGAATATATAAATGATGGTTATACATGGGTTGTTGATATAGACCTTGAAAAGTATTTTGATACTGTTCAACATGATAAACTGATGTCTTTAGTAGCCAGAAAAGTGCAGGATAAAAGAGTGCTGAAACTAATAAGAGCTTATCTTAACTCGGGAGTAATGATTGATGGTTTAATCAAGAAAGCAGATGAAGGATGCCCGCAGGGTGGCTTATGCAAAGTAAAATATTATGCAAAGCAACCTAAAAATTAGTTAGTATATAAGGGATCTGTTTCCATTTGCTTTGCATAATATCTGAGATCACTTAAGCTATTTCAAGTTAGATAGCCAGGAAAGTAATTCCGGATCTCTATTCCATTCAGGTAAATCATTTTCAATAATATCTGGATAAGCATTTTCAATGGCTTTCCGTTTAGTTTCCGTATCTGCTCTGGCATAGATTTCTGTAGTCTTGATATCTACATGACCTAAAAAATCACGAATGTAGATTAAATTCACACCTGCCTGCAAAAGATGCATAGCTTTACTGTGACGGAACAATTGTGGATTGTTCTCTAGCTGTTTTTACATATTTGGCAATAATATATGCTACTCCTTCTTTTGTCAGTTTGTTATGCCTGCTATTCATAAACAGGGGATATTTGTTTTTCCACTGAACGTTTAGATTGTTATCAGATATATAAGTCTGCAATAATGCAACGATATTTTTAAATTTGATGCCAGCGATTCCGGTAAAAATTCATGCTGTCTTCTATATACCCAGTTCTTGAGCATTTTCTTTTCAAGCTCTTTTAGCAGCACTTTTAATGGTTTATTTTTGCATATTACATGCCTTCTAAAATAATATTTAGAGTTATTAACTCTTACTATCATTTTGAGGCATTATGCAAAGTAAATCAACTAAAATTTTTGGAATATAAGCAGTTTTTGTTTTTGCTTAGCATAATAACTTACTTTGCATAAGGCGGGCCTTTAAGTCCATTGCTTAGTAACATTATGCTGGATGAGCTGGATAAAGAATTGGAGAAACGCAATCACAAATTCTGTCGCTATGCTGATGATAATCAGATCTATGTTAAAAGTAGGAAAGCGGCTAAAAGAGTTATGAAAAGTCTAACTGTATTTATTGAAAAGAAACTAAAACTTAAAGTTAATACAACAAAAAGTGCAGTCGGCAGACCCTGGAAAAGGAAATTCTTAAGGTTTTCATTTTATCGAATGAAAGGTGAAGTAAGGGGTAGAATCCATCCAAAATCAATCAAGAAAGTCAAAACAAAGATTAAAGAACTCACATCAAGAAGTAAGCCCTGGACAATGAAATACCGCTTTAAGAAATTAAAGCAGACGATTACAGGCTGGGTCAGCTATTATAAAATAGCTGATATGAAAAGCAAGATGAGGGCTCTTGACCAGTGGACAAGACGAAGAATAAGGATGTGCTACTGGAAGCGGTGGGAGAGGGTTAGAACTCGCTTTAAGATGCTCAAGAAACTGGGTATTAAAGAACCTAAAGCTTGGGAATATGCTAACACAAGAAAGGGCTACTGGAGAATATCCAATAGCCCAATACTTGCAAGAACCTTTACCAACCAGCT
This sequence comes from Halanaerobium sp., assembly GCF_003070835.1. Lineage (NCBI taxonomy): Bacteria > Bacillati > Bacillota > Clostridia > Halanaerobiales > Halanaerobiaceae > Halanaerobium > Halanaerobium sp. The sequence goes on from NZ_QBLR01000351.1 coordinate 2,534, forward strand.
ATTAAAGAAACTGGGATATTTTAGTTTTACGGAAAGATATGCACAAGTAATTAATACTTAATGAACCGCCCAGTACCGAACGGTATGCTGTGGTGGTGTGAGAGGACGGGAAATAATTAATTATTTCCCTCCTACTCGATTAAATATATAAAATTATTACAGATATTAGAAAGCAATTTTTAACGTGACTAATAATTGGAGGCATAAATATGAAGTATAATACAAATATACAAGATTTTAAGATTAGATTTGCAGAAAAAGATGATGTAGCTCTAATTTTAAAATTTATTAAGGAATTAGCTGATTATGAAAAATTATTAGCTCAAGTTGTTGCAACTGAAAATGTACTTTATGAATCACTGTTTATTAAAAAAGAAGCAGAAGTAATAATTGGGGAATATGAGGGAGAAGAGATTGGATTTGCTTTGTTTTTCCAAAATTTTTCAACATTTATTGGTAAAGCTGGATTATATTTAGAAGATTTATATATTAAACTGGAAGTCCGTGGTAAAGGGTTAGGAAAAGAAATGTTATCATTTCTTGCAAAACTTGCTAAAGATAGAGATTGCAAAAGATTTGAATGGTGGTGTTTAGACTGGAATAAATCATCTATTAATTTTTATAAGAGTATTGGTGCTAAACCTATGAAAAATTGGACTGTATATAGACTTAGTGGAGATAATTTAGATAATCTAGCCAAAAATAATAAATAATTTCAAAAAATATTGGTTATAAACATATTTTAAAAATCTTTTGATTAATTATTATTTATTATTTTAGTAATAATTAAATTAACGAGGTGATAATTTTGGAACTAAGC
>NZ_QBLR01000352.1:0-3314 GCF_003070835.1 Halanaerobium sp.
AAGCAATAAAGTAAAATTTGGAGGTAAAAAAATGGATTTTAATTTGAATAGTACTCAGGAAATGATAAAAAAAGTTGTTAGAGATTTCGCCGAAAATGAAGTTAAAGATATAGCTGCTGAAATTGATGAAAGTTGTGAATTTCCAAAAGAAAATGTGAAAAAAATGGCAAAAGCTGATATGTTAGGTATTCCTTTTCCAAAAAAATATGATGGAGCAGGTGCTGATACATTAAGTTATGCTATAACAGTCGAAGAATTATCCAAAGCATGTGCAACTCATGGAGTAATTGTTTCTGCTCATACTTCTTTAGGTGCTCATCCAATTTATCAATTTGGAAATGAAGAACAGAAGGAGAAATACTTAAAACCACTAGCAAGAGGAGATAAATTAGGTGCTTTTGGTTTAACTGAGCCAGATGCAGGTACTGATGCATCAGCGCAAAAGACTACTGCAGTATTAGATGGTGATGAGTATATAATTAATGGTTCTAAAATATTTATTACCAATGCTGGAGAGGCTGATACTTTTATTGTTTTTGCAATGACTGATAAGAGCAAAGGAACAAGAGGAATCAGTGCCTTTATTATTGAGAGAGATACTCCAGGCTTTAAACTTGGTAAAAAAGAAAATAAACTGGGAATTAATGCATCAGATACCAGAGAGTTGATCTTCCAAGATTGTAGAGTTCCAAAAGAAAACCTGCTCGGCAAAGAAGGAATGGGTTTCAAAATCGCTATGGCAACATTAGATGGCGGTAGAATTGGAATTGCTGCTCAGGCTTTAGGTATAGCTCAAAGAGCTTTAGATGAGACTGTTCAGTATGTTAAAGAAAGAGAACAATTTGGCAGACCTATTTCTAAGTTTCAGGGTTTACAGTGGGAAATAGCTGAAATGGGCACTAAAGTTGAAGCTGCAAGATTATTAGTTTACAAAGCAGCAAAAGCTAAAGATTCAGGTCAGAGATATTCTAAAGAGGCAGCAATGGCTAAGTATTATGCTTCAGAAGCTGCTGTATATGTTGCAAATAAAGCAATTCAGCTCCATGGTGGTTATGGATATATGAAAGAATATCCAGTTGAGCGTTTATTACGTGATGCAAAGATTACAGAAATTTATGAAGGAACAACTGAAGTACAGAAGATGGTTATTGCAGGTTCTTTATTAAAATAAATTAGATTTACTAACAGGAGGTAATATAATGAATATATTAGTATGTGTGAAACAGGTACCAGACACAAATGAAGTAAAAATTGATGAAGAAAAAGGAACATTAATTAGAGATGGTGTCCCAAGTATTATAAATCCAGAAGATAAGATCGCTTTAGAAGAAGCAGTAAGATTGAAAGAAGAAAATGGTGGGAAGGTTACAGTAATTAGTATGGGACCTCCTCAGGCTAAAAATGCACTTTTAGAAGCTTATGCAATGGGAGCTGACGAATGTATTCTTCTTTCAGATAGAGCATTTGCTGGTTCTGATACCTGGGCAACTTCTTATACATTAGCACAGGGAATTAAAGAGGCAGGCGAGTTTGACCTTATTTTCTGTGGTCGTCAGGCAATTGATGGAGATACAGCACAGGTAGGACCACAAATTGCTGAAAAACTAGAAATTCCTCAGATTACATATGTCAAAGCTCTGGAAGTAGATGGCAAGAAAGTTAAAGCTAAAAGAGCTTTAGAAGATGGCTATAGTGTTGTAGAAACTGAATTACCAGTACTATTAACAGTAATTGATGATCTTAATAAACCACGATATCCTTCTATTTCAAGAGTTGTCTCAGCTTTCCAAAAAGAAGACTGTATTAAGGTTTGGACAGTAGAAGATTTTGAAATTGATAAGACAAAGCTAGGTCTTGATGCGTCTCCAACTCAGGTATATGATACCTTTGTGCCTACAAATGAGAAAAAAGGTGAAATATTAGAAGGAAACGAAAAAGAAAAAGTTAAGAAATTATTAGAAAAATTGAAGATGGAACAGGTAATATAATTATAGGAGGAATAGTTGAATGCTAAAAATATTTGAAAATAATTGTGTCGGATGTGGAGTTTGTGTAAGTAACTGTCCATTTGATGCTTTAAAAATGGAGAATGATATAGCTGTTGTTGACTCTGAAAAATGTACTATGTGTGGAATTTGTGTCAAAGAATGTAAATTTGATGCAATGGAAATTGAAAAAGAAAATAAAGTTGAAAAACAGGATGTCTCAGGTTATGAAGGTGTTTGGGTTTTAGCAGAACAGAGAAACAATAAATTAATGGATGTTGCTTTTGAATTATGTAGTGAGGGTAGAAAGTTAGCTGATGAACTGGATACAACTTTATCAGCAGTTGTCTTAGCCTCAGATATTAAAGAAGAAGCAAAAGAATTGTTTGCATATCAAGCAGATCACGTATATATTGTAGAGGATGAAGAATTAAAAGATTATAGAACCGAAACTTATACATCTGTCATTTGTGATTTAATTAATGAGTTAAAACCTGAGATAGTTCTTTTAGGTGCTACTCACAATGGTAGAGATCTTGGGCCAAGAATTTCGGCTCGTTTAGATACCGGTTTAACAGCAGACTGTACTAAATTAGCAATTGATAAGGAAAGAAAAATTTTATTACAGACCAGACCAGCTTTTGGCGGTAACTTAATGGCAACAATTATTTGTCCTGACCACAGACCTCAAATGTCAACAGTAAGGCCTGGAGTTATGGAAAAGGCAGAGCCAGATTATTCTAGAAGTGGAGAAATCGAAGAAATTGAAGTAGAAATTGCTGACAAAAATATCAAATCACATGTTACAGATAGTGGTAAAATTATCAATCTAAAATCTGATCTATCTGACATTGATATTTATACTACCATTAAAGAAATAATCAAAGAAGCTAAGGGTAGTGTTAATCTAGAAGAAGCAGAAATTATTGTTTCAGGTGGTCGTGGTGTTGGCAGTCCTGAAAACTTCGAATTGATTGAAGAACTGGCTTCTGTTTTAGGTGGAGAAGTAGGTGCTTCTCGTGCTGTAGTAGATGAGGGCTGGATCGATAAAGCTCATCAGGTAGGACAGACCGGAAAAACAGTTAAACCAAGAGTTTATTTTGCCTGTGGTATCTCTGGAGCAATCCAGCACAAAGCAGGTATGGAAAGTTCTAACTTAATTATTGCTATTAACATAGATGAAGATGCTCCAATTTTTGAAATCTGTGATTATGGTCTTGTTGGAGATCTAAAGAAAACTATCCCAATGCTTAGTAAGGCTTTTAAAGATTTAGAATAATAAAAGTTAATAAACAAAATAATAAAACCAGCAGGAAATTTCCTGCTGGT
>NZ_QBLR01000353.1:0-3313 GCF_003070835.1 Halanaerobium sp.
ATTTGTCAGTATATTATTTTTTAACTTTAAAATTAATATACCTGCCAATAATCTGTCTGTTTAATTTTTAAAACACTGTCTTTTTGTGGTTAAATCATAATATAGAATTAGGATTCTCACCAGGTATATTCGAATTTATGATATGATCCCCTTATGGTAGACAGATTAAATGAAAAAAATCTGTTTATCATAAAGGGGATTTTTTTTATGCAACATAGTTTGAAATTATGTTACTTTCATAGTTTTTTATTGCATTAATGTAACAAATATATTACATTAATTATATAAGAACTTTAATGAAAGGGTGATCATAATGTTAAATTATGAGGAAATTGCAAAAAGGTTAAAAGAAGCCCGTCAGGACATGAATTATTCACAGCAGAAAGTAGCCGATTTAATTGGCAAAAAAAGAAATCAAATATCATATTATGAAACAGGTGCCAGAAAAATTAATTTATCTTTGTTAAACAAATTCTCTAATCTATATGAAAAAAGTATTGAATACTTCATTGGAGAAAGAAAAGAAGAAGAGCAATTAGAAATAGCCCACCGATCAACTAATATTAAACAGGAGGATCTTGAGAAAATTGAATGGGCAAAAAATTTCGTAAATAACTTATATGAATAAAAGATATTAATATAACTAAAGAGGCTAAAAAATACGGATATTCAACAGAATTATACTCTAAAGTAAAAACTGATGAAGATATAATTGTAGAATCTGACTATGCTGAATTAGCTGAAGCAGCACTTGAAAAAAATAAGATTTCAGAGAGTAGATATAATGAGTACCTAATTGAAGGCGGTTATGGCTACCTGGTATTTGGAGATGACGAGGATGAGTCATGATAAATTGGTTTTCTAGCTAACTTTGTCGAATTCATTGCATTAAAGTGGAAAGTACATTATAATATAGATAGCTATTAACAGGGAGTAATTTATTTTATTGGGAGTTGAGTTTAACATGATTGAATTTTTATTAAAATTATATAAAAAGCCGCGTTTAATAATTATTGACCTTATTTTTGTTAATCTGGCAGTACTATTTTCCTTTATCCTCCGCTTTGATGAAAGCTGGATGAGATATTTTAGAATTGAATATCTATTGGCTATTACTGTTATTTCATTTTTTGTTCTGTATTTTTCATCACTCTATAACAAGATGTGGCAGTATGCCAGCATGTCAGAGCTTTATTCCATCTTTAAATCCACTATAGCAATCAACACCTTATTTGTAATCTATATTTACTTTTTTAGAGTTGGCTTTCCCCGCAGCATTATTGCCATTAATTTAATGACTGATATTTTTTTGCTGGGTGGAATGCGCTTTGGCTTAAGATTATTAAAGGATTATTTAAACCGCAATCAGAATAAAAAATCAAAAAGTAGAGTTTTAATTATCGGTGCTGGAGATGCAGCAGAAATGATTACGAGAGAGATTCAAAAACATCCTGAAATCGGTAAAAAAATAATTGGTCTGGTAGATGATGATTCCAATAAGCAGTCCTTAGAGATTCACGGGAATAAGGTTTTGGGTAAGAGTGAGAAAATACCGCAGCTGATTGAAGAATATTCTGTAGATGAAGTGATCATTGCAGTTCCTTCGGCTGAGGGTAAGACAATTAAAAGATTTTATGAACTGAGCAATAAAAAAGATGTAAAGGTAGAGATTGTACCTGGGGTTTATGAGATTTTAAAAGGAGATGTTTCTTTAAATCAGATCCGTGAGGTCAAAGTAGAAGACCTTCTGCGCCGGGATCAGGTTGATTTAATATCTGATGAAATCTCTGCGTATCTGGAAGAAAAAACTATTTTAGTCAGTGGTGGAGGCGGTTCAATTGGTTCAGAAATCTGCCGACAGGTAGCAAAGTTTAACCCCAAAAAGATTATTATTTTAGATATTAATGAAAACACCACCTACTTTTTAGAAAGAGATTTAAAAAATAAATATCCAGATTTAGACTTAGTATCTATCATTGGCAGCATCAGAGATAAAAATAAGCTGCAGAAGGTTTTTAGGGAATATTCTCCAGATGTGGTTTTCCATGCAGCAGCTCATAAACATGTACCCTTAATGGAGACCAGCCCGGAAGAGGCGGTGAAGAATAATATCTTAGGAACCAGAAATTTAGCTGAAACTGCGGCTGAATTTGAAATAGATCGCTTTGTTTTGATTTCAACAGATAAAGCAGTAAACCCTACTAATGTGATGGGCGCCTCCAAAAGAGCAGCCGAAATGGTTGTCCAGACTATAAGTAAGAAGTCTCAGACTAAATTTATGGCAGTCCGCTTTGGAAATGTTTTAGGCAGTCAGGGAAGTGTAATTCCTCTATTTAAAAAGCAGATTGCTCATGGTGGTCCTCTGACAGTTACCCATAAGGATATAACCCGCTACTTTATGACAATTCCTGAGGCCTCACAGCTTGTTATTCAGGCAGGTGCCTTAGGTAAGGGAGGAGAGGTCTTTGTCCTTGATATGGGTGAGCCGGTTAAAATTATGGAGCTGGCAGAAGATTTAATTGCTCTTTCTGGTTTTACTCCCTATGAGGACATAGATATCGATGTAATTGGACTCCGCCCTGGAGAAAAGCTTTACGAAGAGCTTTTATGTGATACCGAAGATAATATTGCCACAGAACACAGGCGGATCTTTATCAATAACCTGGGGGCTGTAGACCAGGAATTTTTAAATAAACACCTTCAGCGCCTGACAGAACTTGCAGAAAAATCTGACAGCAGGGATATAGTTGCAGCACTGGTAGATTTGGTAGATACTTATCAGCCGAGGCGAGATAATGTTAAAAAGATTGATTTTAAGCAGGATAAAAAGAGTTCTTAGTTCTATGTACAGCTGCGGGTACTTAGTGATAGAATGAAAGTCTGCTCGCAAACCTCGTGGGCTTGCCCCGAGGAGGGTCAATTGTGTATAATTTTGTCGAAATATTAAGGTAATGCTGAAGAATATTTAGAAACTCATTTAGAAGTATTATTTGCTAATTACTAGCAAAATACGATATAATATGAGTATTGGCCAGAGTGAATTAGATATGAAAATTGATAAGCTTAAGAATTCAAAGCTAGAAAAAAGCGAGGAAAATATCAACAGTATGTAAAGATGCTTAAATATTAATGAATAAATATCAAATTAAAACATCAAGAGCAGTTCTCCTCTTTTTTGCAGAGGCTGCTCTTTTTTTAATTCTGAAGATCTGGCAGTTAAATGATTCCTGGTCCGGTTAGAAATTGAAGTTGATAAAATCAAAATATCTTGACATATTTTAATAACAATTATAGTATTAATATAGTAAAGTAG
>NZ_QBLR01000354.1:0-3287 GCF_003070835.1 Halanaerobium sp.
AACCTTACACTCAGTACAGTCTTTATATTCCCCAGTTTTTATCTTCGGACAGTGTACTTCCTCGCCAAATTCTGGAGCATAAGATCCAACATCAAACCAGCAGGTTACTTCATCACGTTCAAAATCAGGACAGCTTTCTTCTTCACAATCCATAATCGCTGAACAATTTACTGTTTTTATTGGATAAGAAACATTTAGATTTCCCAGTGCTAAAGATGCAAACATCCCTTCAAACTTTTTTAAAGGGTTAAATATTTTCCTGGCTACTAAAAAGGTAATAACTAAAGAAATTATAATTCCAATTATTGAAAAAATAATTACATTTCTTAATAATGAATTTAAATCATTAACAATCTGACTGCGATCATAAACAGCCTTAAAATATCCACTTACTTCACCCCTATAATCTTCAAAAGGCATTAAAAGTAGATTGTTATCTCCTCTACTTTCAATTATAGTATCACCTTCCTGTAATTTTGAAATTAGTTCAGATTTAACTTGATAAGGATCACTATCAGTGGTGCTGGCTATCCAGTTAGAACTATTTGCATCCCAGGCTACACTTTGATCATCTGCTAACGAATAAAGATAATAATCTCCATTGAAGTTTTCCTCTATTTCTCCTAAAAATCCTTCTCCCAGGCTAGATCCAAATTCTACTGTTCCCAAATGTCTTCCCTGATATTCAACTGGAGAAACTACTCTCAGTCCATAACCACCACGTCCTTCTTCAATACCACTAATCATTTTTTGTTCTTGATTAGCTTGATTAACTGTAAAACGGAATGATGAAAGATCATCTCCATATTTGTCCGGATTATGTAATCTTAAAAAAGAAGTTGAATCAGGTAAATGAAATTGAAACTGAGCCATTTCTTGACTAATATCCTGATAAGAATTAAGCAGCATATTTCTTAACATTTCTCGATCCCGATCAGCAAAAGCACTCTGAACCGCAGTATTTTTTGCAATTAATTTAACCGCTATTTCTCCCTCTTCTAAAAGATCATTTAATTTTGTATCAATTGTTTTAGCAATTCCATTAAGCTTCTCTTCTTCCTGGTCTATTATTTCTGCTGACATATTAGAATATATAAAATAGCTTAAACTAGAAATAATAATTATCATACTCAGACTAATTACAATAAGTAATAAATTTCTCAAAGATAAGTTAGGTAAAATATTTTTCACTTGCTTCCCCCCCTGTTTTTTTGAAATAATTTTTAGAAAATCATTAATTATTCAATCTACTATAACAATCGAGTAGGAGGAAAATAATTAATTTATTTCCCGTCCTCTCACACCACCACAGCATACCGTTCGGTACTGGGCGGTTCATTAAGAATTAATTACTTGTGCATATCTTTCCGTAAAACTAAAGTATCCCAATTTCTTTAGAAACTGGTTGGTAAAGGTTCTTGCAAGTATAGGGCTATTGGATATTCTCCAGTAGCCTTTTCTTGTATTAGCATATTCCCACGCTTTAGGCTCTTTGATACCAAATTTCCTGAGCATCCTAAAACGAGTTCTGACTCTTTTCCACCTTTTCCAGTAACACATCCTTATTCTTCGTCTTACCCACTGGTCAAGCTCTCTCATCTTACTTTTCATGTCAGCTATTTTGTAATAACTGACCCAGCCTGTGATTGTCTGTTTTAATTTCTTAAAACGATATTTCATTGTCCAGGGTTTGCTTCTTGATGTGAGTTCTTTTATCTTTGCTCTAATTTTCTTGATTGATTTCGGGTGGATTCTAACCCTTATTTCACCTTTCCTACTGTAGAATGAAAACCCTAAGAATTTTCTTCTCCAGGGTCTGCCGACTGCACTTTTAATTGTATTGACTTTTAATTTTAGTTTCTTTTCAATGAATACCGTCAAGCTCTCCATAACTCTTTTGGCTGCTTTTCTGCTTTTGACATAGATCTGACTATCATCGGCGTAACGGCAGAATTTGTGATTGCGTTTCTCCAGTTCTTTATCCAGTTCATCCAGCATAATGTTGCTAAGCAACGGACTTAAAGGCCCGCCCTGCGGGCATCCTTCATCTTTTTTCTTGATTAAACCATCAATCATTACTCCTGAGTTAAGATAGGCTCTTATTAGTTTCAGTACCCTTTTATCCTGCACTTTCCTGGCTACTAAAGACATTAGTTTATCATGTTGGACAGTATCAAAATACTTTTCAAGGTCGATATCGACCACCCATGTATAACCATCATTTATATATCCTTTAGCTTTATTTACTGCCTGATGTGCACTTCTTCCAGGTCTGAATCCATAACTGTATTCTGAAAATCCTGGGTCAAATATTGGTGTCAGCTGTTGTGTTATTGCCTGCTGTATCATTCTATCTGTTACTGTTGGAATACCAAGTAGTCTTACTCCACCACCAGGCTTAGGTATTTCTACCCTTCTTACTGCCTGTGGTTTGTAGTTACCCTCCAGTACATCTTTCAGAAGTTGGCTACCATTTCTTTCAAGATGGGGTAGAAGTTCATCTACACTCATCCCATCAATTCCATGACTTCCTTTGTTCTTAACGACTCTTTTATATGCCTTATTCAGGTTTGGAGCCGCTAGAATTTTCTCCATCAGATTACTGGAGTCTGCATTTTCACCGTTTCTTACGTTCGGCAACGCCGCAGAAACACTCTGCACTCTCTCATTACTTCCAGCTTCCAGCTTTCTCTCCTGAGAGCAGTCTTCATATGAAGTTGTCTGCTTTCTATGTGTTTCCGTCGAGTTGTTCAAATCTAAGAAACCTCCTAATGTTTCATCCTTCAATTGATGTATATATCCACCAATCTACTATGACTTCTGCTGCATTCTGACAGTTCAGCTCTTACATTACTGCAGAGTTTATTGTTTAGAAATTCATCACCACAATTTACTGTCAGACCTTCCCTAGTTAAGAATATTTACTTTCACTTCATCTATCTGCTGTATTTACACTTCCTGTCTTGAATAGTTTTGGACTTTGTTTTGATTAGCAAACTCATCCACAGGATTGTGCCTTTTATACAGTTCGTATTCCTCAGACCGAAGTTTTGCCTCCAACTCCCTTCAGATTCCACCTCACGATGGACACCCTTGTCTTCAGCTAGTGGTTGGCACTATCAACCCCCACATCAGACTTGCACTGATTAGCAAATATTCATGCCAGGCAAACTAATTAAAGCCAGATATGAAGAATATCTGGCTTTAATTTATAAAACAAATTAAATATACAATAAATGAATTAGTTATTTACACATAAAACTTAAACTCTAAATTAAATTTTAATA